>RFVE01000016.1 GCA_009922585.1 Planctomycetia bacterium | reverse complement strand
TTCACTGGTCAGCCTTGGCTGCCCCAAAAACCTGGTTGACAGCGAGCGGATGCTCGGCCTGCTGCGGGACGATGGCTGGCAGTTCGTGCCGGAGCCCGAGGGCTCCGATCTGGTCATCATCAATACCTGTGCCTTCATCGACTCATCCCGGGCCGAATCGTACGGCGTGATCGATGAGATGGTCGGCCTGAAGGCTGCTGGCGGCACCCGCGGGGTGATCGTGGCCGGCTGCCTGGCCGAGCGGCAGAAAGAGACGCTGCTGGATGAGCGGCCCGGCGTCGATGCGGTGATTGGCGTCTTCTCGCGGGACGAGGTGGCCCGGGCGGCCGAACGCCTGGTCGGGAGCCTCGGTGAGCAACGAAGCGTCTTCAAGCCGGCCCCGGCAACAGCCCTCGACGACGGCAACCGGATGCGGGTGACGCCACGGCACCTGGCCTATCTGAAAATCTCGGAGGGCTGTGACCGCACCTGCACCTTCTGTGCAATTCCGAAAATGCGGGGCAAGCATGCCACCAAGCCGCATGAGCAGGTGGTGGCCGAGGCGACCGAGTTGGCGGCTGATGGGCTGAAAGAGTTGGTGATCGTGGCCCAGGACACCACCTATTATGGCCTCGACCTCTACGGTGAGCCGCGGCTGGTCGAACTGCTTGAGGCTCTCGAGCAGATCGACGGGATCGAGTGGATCCGGCTGATGTATCTCTATCCCATGTATTTCAGCGACCGGCTCATCGACACGATTGCCGCCAGCAAAAAAATTCTGCCCTACCTCGACATGCCGCTGCAGCATGCCAGCGACCCGGTGCTCAAACGGATGCAGCGACGGGTGGCCCGGGGGCCGACTGAAGAGTTGCTGGCCAAGCTTCGCGAGCGAATGCCCGAGGTTGTTCTGCGGACGACGATGATCACGGGCTTTCCCGGTGAGACCGACGAGCAGTTCGCCGAGTTGGTCGACTTCGTCAAGCGGTGGCGGTTTGAGCGGCTGGGCGTGTTCACCTATTCGCTTGAGCCCGACACGCCCGCAGCCCGGCTGGACGGCCATCTGCCGGAAGAGGTGAAGCAGGCCCGCCGCGATGAACTGATGCAGGTGCAGCAACAGATTGCCCATGCCTTCACACAGGCCCAGGTCGGCAGGACGCTGGCCTGTATCGTCGACAGCCATAGTGGTGAGCGGGACGATGTCTGGATCGGCCGCACGGCAGCCGATGCCCCGGACATCGACTGCGTGGTTTACATCACGGTACCGGGTACCACTCCGCAGACACCGCTGGTCGGCAGGATCATTCCGGTCGAAATGGTTGCAGCCGCAGGGTACGATCTGGCTGGCGTGGCGGCAGGGTAAATGCCCCCTGCCGTGGGGCGTCAGGCCGCTGCGTACCGCTCGCTGACGGCGAGCACGCTTGATTGAACCGCGTTCTCTGCCACGAGCGGATGGAGGCAAGCGATGACTTTTCAGCCTGGCGGCCCGGGTGGCAGCCGCTGGTGGCGGCTTCGTGGTGCGGTTGTGATCGTCCTTCCGGCGGTGGTGCTGCTGGCCAACGCGGCAGCCGCGGCTGGCCCGGACTTTACGGCGATCGACGCCCACGTTGCCGGTATTGAGCGACCGGTAGCCGGCAACTTCGTCGAGTTTGTCAGGACACTCACCAAGCCGGCTAGGAATCCCCTTGAGCAGGTGCGGGCGATTGCCTGGTGGATGGCGAGCCACATCGCCTACGACCATGACATGTTCCGCAACCAATTCCCCAAGCAGCAAGCGGGGCAAGCACCCCTTGAGGCGATTGCGGCCAACGAGCCTGCTGCGGTGATGCGCCGCGGGAAGGCGGTCTGCTCAGGGTATGCGGCTCTGTTCGTTACGCTGTGCGGTACCATCGGGATTGAGGCTGAAGAGGTGAGTGGCAATGTTCGCTACAACGACGTCGGCCATAAGTGGAACGCCGTCCGCATCGGCGGCAGGTGGCAGTTGCTCGACATCACCTACATGGCTGCTGGGGCAGGCAATGCCCGGCAGGGGGTGGGCCAGCCGGTTGCCTTTTATTTTCTAACCCCACCCGAGCTGTTCATCTTCAGCCACTATCCGAAGCAGCCGAAGTGGCAGCTGCTGCCGCAACCCATTTCCCGGCGGGAGTTCGCAGCCGTTCCGCCGGTGCTGCCCCCGCTGCTTGCGATGGTTGATCAGCCAGCCATGCTGCGGCGAGCGGCACGTCAGGGGGTGCGTGAATTCGTGCCGGCAGTGGTGCCGGATGCTGTGAACGTCAAGCTGCTTGACGCACCGCTGGCCCGCGATCTGGATGCTGGAAGAGCCTATGAGTTTCTGATTCGAGCGGATAACTGCAACGCAGTCTACGTTGACAATGGCGGGGAAAAGTCACCGCTCAAGCAGCGAGCGGGGCTGTTTCGGGGCGAGGTGACCCCCGCCGGGGAATTTGTGCGGATCGGTGTGCAGCCTCGGAATGCTGTCGGCGGGGTCAAAGCTATTCTCGACTATCGCGTCGGCGGGCGACGACAGTCGCCACCTGCTGCCACCCTTGTCGACGAGATCGTCCTGAAGCTCAACGATGCCCGGCGTCGCGAGGGGGTAAACACGTTGCGCCGTGACGAACTGCTCGACCGGGTGGCAGCAGCGCATGCTCGTGAGATGTCGCGGCAGCTGAGAACGATTGATAAATCTGCCTGCCTGGTAGCCGCGGTCGATACCCCGGGGGGGGTGTCGGTGGCCGACTTTGCGGGCCAGTTCATCAGCAGCTTGATGCATGATGGCGGAAGGCGTTCCTGGGCCTGTGCCGCCTCCCACCGCCGGCTGGGCGTCGGCACTGCCGAGGCGGAGGGCCGCACCTATTTCTGCCTCGAGTTCCAGTAGCCGGCCGGCAGGCCAAAGTCTTCGCAGCGCCATGGCGCTCTGGTTCTGCGTGCGCACCCACAAGACCACGCGAGTCTCGTTCACCGGTTAGCTGCTCTGAGGGAAAGAGACGAGCGATGCGATAGGTACGTTGTAAGGTGTGGGGCTGTGAGCGGCAGCCGCGAAACACTGTCTTTTCGCGGTTGTCTGATGCCGCTGTGAAATCGTCGTGATGGCCAGCGAGGATGCCATTCGAGTAAGGTAGGGGGGTATTCGGTCGTCCAGACTCTTGCAAGCAAAACCCATGCCACCATCATCAGGTGCTTGCCATCATGCTGTTTGCGGTTGTTGAGGAGGCTGTCGGCGAGCGACCGCTAGTAGCACTCGTGCTATTCGTCATCGCCGCTGCCACCGACTGGGTCGATGGCTGGTATGCCCGGCGGTTTCATCAGGTCAGCCGGCTGGGCCGGATCTTCGATCCCCTTGTCGACAAGGTGATTGTCTGTGGCACCTTCGTGCTGCTGGCCGACCGCACCGGCTCGGCGTTGCTGCCTTGGATGGCGGTGGTGATCGTCGTTCGTGAACTGGTGGTTACCGCCATCCGAGCCGAGATGGAACGGGCTGGTCGCGACTTTTCCGCCGGCTGGTCGGGCAAGCTCAAGATGGTGTTTCAGTGCGTCGCGATTGGCCTTGAACTCGGCAGCCGAGTCTGGCCTGGACTGGCCACCGGCGGTGTCACGGTGCATCAGGCTGCTGCAGCGGTTGCCTGGTTGGCGGTGCTTACCACGATCTGGTCGGGCGTTGAATACATTGTTGCCGCCAGGCCGCTGTTGAGGTCGGCCACGTGATACCGCTGCTCGGTCCGATTGCGTTGGTTGCCTGCCTGGCCAGCGGAGTGGGCATCTTCGGGCTGATTCGCCGTGCCCAGGCGGACCGCCCCCTGATCCTGCCCCGCCCGCATCAGCCGGTGCCCTGGCAGGGGCTCGACGTGTTGTGGCTGTTTCTGCTGTTTCTGTGCTGCCAGGCTGTGGTGGGGTCACTGACTACCAGCCAGCAGGCCCGCATCCTGATCACAGATGGGGTGTCGGTCGAAGGAGCGGATGCTCCCGCAAGCCTTGGCCCCCGGCTGTTGGCCAACGCCCTCGCCATGCTCGTCTTCACGCCGCTGGCTGGCCTGGTACTGCGGCTGCGGGGTGCGACGTCGACCGATCTTGGTTTCCGCGATCCGCAGCCGCTCGAGGGCCTGAAGCTGGCAGTTGCCACCTGGGTGATTATCGTGCCACCGCTGCTGGCAGTCGCCGCGTTACTCGACCACTTTGTCGTCTCTTACCAGCACCCCGTCATCGACTTTCTGGCTGCCGACGGCAGCGGCTACGCGATTGGCCTTGTGCTGCTCTCGGCGGTGGTTGCCGCTCCGATCGCCGAAGAGTTCTTCTTTCGGCGGGTGTTGCAGGGCTGGCTGGAGACCCGCCTGGGTGATCAGGCGGTGGTGGTTTCGGCGGTCGCCTTCGGGCTGGCCCATGTCGGCCATGGCCTGGGCTGGGTGCCACTGATCGGTTTTGGGCTGGCCACCGGCTATCTGGCCCGCCAGCGGGGCAGCGTCCTGCCGTGCATGGTCGTCCATGCGCTCTTCAATGCCGTGAGTGTCGGGTTGCTGCTGCTTGCCCGGCCCGAATCGACACCCCCGGGCTGAATGAACAGAGGCTGAAAAACCGATCTGGTGAAAATGTCAGGTGTGCGGGACACTGCAGCCAGAGACGGCGCGGAGTGCCGATGGTGGCCGGGAGTCGAAGGAGCGTTATGGCGGACCGAAGCCTAGGCAGTCGAATGGTCGATCGGCTCACCTACATCGCCGTCCGGGTTGCGATCTGCATCGTGCAGGCCCTGCCGCGGCCTTTCCTTGAACGTCAGGCACGCAGCTGGTCTGACTTTCTGGCCAACCGGGTAAAAATCCGCCGGACCGTTGTCCGCGACAACCTCCGGCAGGCTTTTCCTGACTGGACCGACGAGCAGTGCCGCGATACTGCCAGGGCGATGTGGGAGCACCTGCTGTTGATGGTGATCGAGATCGCCCACGCCCGATGTGGCTCGACCGGCCTAAAGTGGTACTTTCCGGCCACTTCGGCAACTTTGAAATGGCGGCCTACCTGTTTGGGGTCTTTGGCTTCAAACTCTTCTCGGTGGCCCGGGAGCTCGACAATCCATTGCTCGATCGGTTTGTCACCGACTTTCGTGAGTCACGGGGCCAGACGATTCTGCCGAAGCGCGGAAGCGCACCCGATGTTGCTGCCGTGCTGGAAGAACGGGGGGCCATCGGCCTGCTGGGAGACCAGGCCGCCGGCCCCAAGGGCTGCCGGGTCAATTTTTTTGGCCGGCCCGCGAGTGTCCACAAAGCCATCGGGGTATTCGCCCTCTCGTCCGAGGCCCCGGTGATCGTCTGCTCAGCGACTCGCCGGGCGGGGCTGTTCAGCTTCGACATTCGGGTTGAGGGCGTCCTTGATACCCGCGAAGACCGTCCCGAGGCCGAAGGGCTCACGCCACTGTCGCAGTGGTATACGGCCCTTCTTGAGGGTGCCATTCGGCGGCGGCCCGGCCAATATTGGTGGGTCCATCGTCGCTGGCGGTGCTTCCCGCAGTCGGCACCTCAGGTGACCAACCGCCCAGAGCGGGCGGTTGCCTGACCGTTTGCCCTCGGGAGATGCCGGTCCGCGAAATGCATAGTCGCCGCAGACTGGATCGGAAAAGCTTGTGGCGGCATGCAAACGAATGAATCGCTGGCTGCAAGAATCCTGGTACCCACGCTGTTGACATGATGGCGGAATGGTTTGACATAGCGTCTGAGAGTGACTGCCCCCCGGGCAGCAGCATTGAACGGGTAGCGGGTGACCGGATGGTTGCGTTGGCAAACGTCGATGGCGTCTACCATGCCATCGACGGACTCTGCCCGCATCAGGGTGGGCCGCTTGGCACAGGAGTGCTCTGTGGCGGGATCCTCACCTGTCCCTGGCATGGCTGGCAGTTTGACGTCACCAGCGGTCGGCATCGGTTCTCCCAGACTGTGCGCCAGCAGGTCTACGAAGTTCGCTGTGAGGCTGGTCGCATCCTTGTGCGGCCCAGGCGGTCGCCGGCCACCGGCACGGGAGTTTCGCCGGCGTGATCGAGTACCGCTGCTTCCGCAACGACGATCCCCCGCGGCTGGCCGACGCCTGGCGAGCCGCCCAACTGGGAGCGTCGGCGATGCAGCCGATGACGACTGCGATTCTTGAGGCCGGAGTATTTTCCAAGCCGTACTTTGACCGGGAGGGCCTGGTCGTGGCGGTCGACGACGGCAGGGTGGTCGGCTTTGCCCATGCCGGCTTCGGGGCTGCTGCCGACCGCCAGTCGATCGACACCAGTACCGGGTCGACGCTGCTGGTGGTGGTAGTCCCACATGAGGCGGAACAGGCGATCGGCGATGAGTTGCTGAGACGCAGTGAACGCTATCTGCGTGCCCACGGAGCGACATGCCTGCGGGGTGGAGGCTGCGGACACTTTCGTGGGTTCTACCTCGGTCTTTACGGCGGCTCTGATCTGCCGGGCATCCTCGACTCATCCCCGAAGATGCAACAGATTTTTGTTCGGGCAGGCTACCGCAGCCTTGAAAGAATCGCCGTTCATCGACGGTCGCTCGACGGTTTTCGGGTGCCGGTGAACCGGCTGCACGTCGCGGTCCGCCGGACGACAGTGATGCATGTCATTGATGAGCCGGAGCGGCGGACATGGTGGGAGGCGGCCACCACCACCGGTGTCGCGCTGCGGCGGTACGAACTGCGGACGAAGGCTCGGGAACTGCTCGGCAGCGCCACATTCTGGGATATGCAGCCACTCTCGCAGGCCTGGGGGTTGGTTGCCGCCGGCCTGCTGCACGTCGATATCGAAGGCCCCAGGCGACGACAGGGGCTGGCTCAGTATCTTGTTGCTGAGGCGATGCACGACCTCGCTCAGGAGGGCGTCGCCCTTGTCGAGGCCCATACCAGTGATGCCAACCTGCCGGCGGCTGGTCTGGTCGAAAAACTCGGCTTCGGCATAGCCGAGTATGGCACCGTCTTTGAGAAGCTAGAGGGTGTTCCGTGATTGTAACGACTCTACAGATCATCTGGCGGCAGCCAGTTCCAGGTGCTGCCGGATGGCTGCCGTCGTGACGGTCGGTGGTCCCTCGGCTTCCCGCAGCCGTACCGACAACGGAGCGGTAATGGGATCATGCCGGAGGTCGGTCAGGTAACGCTCCAGCAGCTGCCGGCGTTCAGGGGTTGTCCGGAGCAGCCAGTGCACCCAGCACCAGGCTTCAGCGTAGTGGTCTTGCGACATCGCCGCTGCGTCCTCAAGTGCTTCAAGTCGCTCGAGCTGCGGCTGCCAGGTGCCCTCCAGCAGCCGACCGGCGAGATGGGCGGCATGCCGTTCGTGCAGGCCCACCGATGCTTCCGGCAGTTCGAAGAACTCCGCCAGTCCCTCATCCAGCCAGAGCGGCAACCCGGGCACTACGGCGTGCAGGTACCCGTGCGTTGTTTCGTGTCGCAAGTCCTCGGCAATCCGTTCCTGCCAGGCGGCAAAGACTGCCAGCGTCGTGTCGGTTTCAACGAAGCAGGCCCGTCGGGTTGGAAACTGCGGAAAGTGCCGCCGCACAAACCCCTGATAGTCCTCCAAGTCGGCGAACAGGTAGAGATGGATCGGTTCGTCTGAGATCGGCAAGTCAAGCTGCTGACTGATCGAGACCCGCAGATTGTCAAGTTCGCGGATCAACCGGTGCTGGCCGGCGAGAGGAAAATCAGCGTGAATGTGCAGTTGGCCCACCCGCCGTTCGGTCCGCTGTGGCAGGTCGGTCGAGGTGAAGACGTTCGCAAGGCCCGCAGCCTCGGCGACCTGAACCGACTGGTCGAGCCGCTGCCAGAGTAGTGGTCGGCCATCGGGATCAAAGGTGACGAGGGTATGGGCGCAGCCAGCTGCCCCTACCGCCACTAGCAGGCAGGCGAACCTCGACAGAACGGAACTGGAAACGACCACGGAAAACCTCGTCCGCGTACCTCAGGCAGTGGGTGACCGGCTGAAACGGTAGCAATCGTGCTGCGGGGGTGATAGTCCGAATCAGCCCTGAAGCAGGAGACCGGAGAGGGCTTCGCGGTCGGCCGGGCGGCCCAGTACTGCCGCCGCACCGGCCGCCCGGGCCGCAGCGACGGTATCACCTCGCGGGAAGGAGCAGAGCAGAATGATCAGCCGTCCGGGGCGTTGGCCGGCCAGCAGGTGGAGCCAGCCAAGCGTGCTGTCGAGCCGCTCTCCACAGTCCCAGACAACACAGGGCGACGCGTCAGCAATGCCGGGCCGGCCAGTTGTCTGTTGCACCACCTGACCGCCGGCAACTCTGACCAGGTCACTGACGGCTTCTGTGGTGGCGGGAGTAACCCCCGCGACCGTCACCTGGGGCCAGCGGTGCGTGTGGCCGGCGTCGCTGGAGGGCCCCGAAGGCTGCCAGCGTTCATCCCGGCGGGCGGTTACGGGGAGCCCGAGGCTTCCGGGCCGTCCATCGGCCAATTCGGCGAGCCAGTACCGCAGACGGGCTGGAAAGTCGTGCCAGGGGACAGGCATCACCCCTGGCAATGTCGGTCCGCTTCGCCGCTGGCCGTCGGCGAGGCAGGAGGCGATGCTGACGATGCGTGTCAGCGGCCAGCGACGGGACAATGCGATGACATCAGCAAATCGGATGAGTCCAGGCCGTGGTTCAGCCAGGCAGGCAATGGTTGGTGCCAGCGTGGTGTCATCTGTTGGCGGCAGACCAATCGCTGTCGCGACATCGGGCACCTGCCACACTGGGAGCACCGCGGCGGAATCGGAAGCGGCAAGCTGAAACTCGAGCGTTGCCTGGCGGTCACCAATCCACAGCAGGCTGTGAGCAGGGGGCATCACTGGGCCTTGTGCGGTGGAGAACTCGAAATGGAGGGCCGGTGCGAGCCGAATAGCGACCGATAGCCTGCCAGAGGCGGCGGATCTACGGCAACTGCAAAACCTGGGTCAAAAAACTGGCCGTGGTGTTTCGGCGGGGTTTCCGCCGGCCTCAAAAACTCATCTTGACGGTCTTCACACGCTCCTGACAATTCCGCCGTGTTGATCGGGCTGGCGACGGCCCGGTTGATGACCGACCGCCGGATGGCCCGGATCGGTTCGCCGCAAGGATGTGGCGGACAGGGCCAGCCAAACTCCATGCAGGCAGGAGGCCGCTGGAATGACTGATCGTACTGATGATGCCGCCGGCCGGGACTCCCGCTCTGGTGACAACAGCCAACGGAGGCTGCTCTCGGAACTCTTTCCGGCTGCCCGATTTTATGCCTGCAACGACATCGGCTTCGTGCGGGTCACCGATCGTCCCGATGCCTGCCGGCCGGGCGATCTCTTTGTTGCCCGCTGCGGTGACGAAGAGGACGGCCACGAGCAGATCGCTATCGCGATTGCGCAGGGCGCTGGGGGCATTGTTGCGGAACGGATGGTACCAACTGCGGGTGTCCCGTTGTGCGTGGTGCCCGACACAGCCTGGGCCTGGGCTCGGCTGGCCCATGCCGTTGACGGCTTGCAGGGAACACGTTTGCGGGTGATTGCTATCACCGGCACCAGCGGCAAGACCTCGACGGCCTGGTTGACTGCCTCGATGCTCTCTGAGGCGGGCTTGCGGGTGGGAGTGATCTCAGACCTGGGGTGCGTCGACGCAACCGCCAGCGAGCCTCGGGCGGTGCCAATCAATGATGCCCGGCAGCTGGCGATCTGGCTGCGGCGGATCGAGCAGAGTGGCTGCAGCCACGCCGTCGTCGAAGTCTCAAGCCGGCTGCTTGCCGCCCATGCACTGGCTGGTGTCAGTTGCGATACCGTGGCAGTCACAAACCTCGGCCGTGCCCATCTTGAGCTGCATGGCACCGCTGCGGCCTACCACGCTGTGAAAACTCGGATTCTCGATGCCGTTGCTCCAGAGGGCTGCCTTGTCGCAAACGTCGACGACCCGCTTGTTGATCGGATGGTCCGTCGTTTTCAGAAGCAGCATCCTACTGGCGGACTGCTTACCGCCGGCCTGCGGACTGAGGCGACTGTCACGGCCTCGCCCGTCGAACGGAGCCTGCATGGCCAGACCCTGCTGCTGCGGTGCGACGGCGTGGTGATGCCAGTCAGCTTTGATGTGCCTGTCACCCACACCGCTCGCAACGCCGTGCTGGCCGCCGCGATCGCTACCCGATACCGAGTGCCGGCTGAACGGATTGCCCGAGGACTCGAGGCGACCGGTAGCATTGCCGGACGGATCGGGCGGCTCGACCGCGGCCAGGACTTCGCCGCCTTTGTGGATCGTCCCACCACCGGGCATAGTCTCGCCCGCACGTTGGCGAGCCTGCGTCAGCTCACTCCGGGCCGGCTGGTCGTGCTGGTCGAGGAGGCCCTGGCCGAGCGGCTGGGTGGACGGGATCGGTTTTCCAGTCGAGCAGCCCGTTGGTGTGATGCCAGCCAGATTGTTCCGCGAGGAATCGCGTCCGAGCAGGCGACCAGCCGTGACCTGGCCGCCTACGCCCGTCTTGACCGGCAATTGTCGCGGCTGGGGACAGGTGACTGTCTGTTGGTGCTAGGGCGAGTGCCGAGTCTCAATCCGCAGCCGGTCGACCCTGACGACACCTTCATGCCGCTTGAGGCAGTGGTGAATGGCTGGCTCGAACTTGCCCAGGATCCGGCTGCTGGCTGGACTAATCGCCGGGTTGCCTAGCCGTCCGCGGAAAAAGCCCTGCGACCTCTTTTTCACGGCCGGTTGGACGGACGCTTGGTCTGTGCGGCACAATCATCGGACGGTTGGCTGCTGTTGCCACGATCGTTGACAGACTTTCTGATTCGTTTGAGCCCTCATTCATGACCGCCAAGACTGAACCATCTGCTGCCGGTAGCCCGTTTGATGACCTCGCCGTCACGGTGCAGGTGGCTGAGCCACTCGCCGGCCACACCTGGCTGGGAATTGGTGGCCCGGCCCACTACTTCTGCGAACCGATCAGTGTGGAGGCATTGGCCACCGTGGTGGCCCGTTGCCATGAACGCGGCATCTCGGTGCGTATCATCGGTGGTGGCTCGAACATTCTCGCGCCAACCGAGGGCCTCGACGCGATGGTGATTCGGCTCTCGGCACCGGCGTTCTGTGGAATCGATGTCGAGGGCCAGAGTGTCAGGGCCGGAGCAGGAGCCAAGCTGGTGCATCTCGTGTCGGCAACGGTGCAAGCCGGCCTCTCGGGTCTGGAGGATCTAGTCGGCATCCCGGGCACCGTTGGTGGTGGCCTTGTCGGCAACGCTGCCGCCCACGGCAGCAATCTCGGCCAGCGGATTCACAGCGTGACAGTCATGCAGCCTGATGGCACCACCGACCAACGGCCCCGTGATACGCTCGCCTTCTCGTCAGGCTGGAGCAGTCTTGACGGAAGTATTGTGCTCAACGCCCGGTTTGATCTTGATGCCGATACCCCTGAGCGGCTTACCAAGCGAATGCAGAAGCAGTGGATAGTCGAACGGGCCGAACAGCCAAGCGGTACTCGCACGGTCGCCGTCATGTTCAAAGATCCGGTTGGCACCACGGCCGAGTCGTTGATTGTGCAGGCGGGGTGCCGGGATCTCTGCGTGGGAGGAGCATCGGTCTACAAGCCGCACGCGAACTATCTCGTGGCCGAGGTAGGGTGTGCAAGCGGTGATGTTCGTAGCCTGATCGAACGGGTGCGGACGACTGTGCGGACGCAGCTTGGGGTTGAACTGTCGCCCCGCATTCAGGTCTGGTGAGGTCCGCCGTGGCTGCGTCTTTCTCCGACCCTTCGTCCGGTGGCATGGCTGGGCTGCTTTGGCGACAGCGGTCGCTGCTCGGAGCGGTGGGTATTCTTGCTGGGGGCTGCATCGCCGGCTGGGTCGCCTGGCAGCAACTCGGTGGTGTGCTGGAACGTAACGCCGATTCACTGTTGACCGGCGAAACCATTGAGGTCGTTGGGATTCCCGACTGGATCACCAGCGATCTGAAGTGGCAGGCACTGCGAAGTGCCAGTCTTGACACTCCGCTGCCTCTGGACGATCCGAGCCTGGAACGACGGCTTGCCCGGGCCTTTGACATGCACCCCTGGGTGGCCCAGGTTGTGAAGGTGGAGACCCGCCATCCCGCTGCGGCAACGGTCACCATTCGCTGCCGGGTGCCAGTGGCGATGGTACGGGTCCAAGGTGGGCTGCTGGCGATCGACGCCGAGGCGACAGTGTTGCCCAGCGCGGACTTCACTCCTGAAGCAGCTGCCGAATACCCGCTGATCACCGGTATTACGACCAGTCCGCGGGGGCCCGAGGGTTCGCCCTGGGGAGACCGAACGGTCGCTGCGGGAGCAGCGTTGACGGCTGCCATCGGGCCTGAGTGGCAGAAGCTGGGCCTGACCGAGTGCCGGGCGATTCCCGCCGGTGACGCAAACGGTGGCGTCTGGTGGGAACTGCTTGGGGTGGACGATCTGGTGATTGTTTTTGGGCGGGCTCCGGGCGAAGAGCAGCCCGGGGATGCATCTGCTGCCACTAAAATTGCCCGGCTCGCCGCCCTCGCCGACCGCCACCAAGCCGGTTTGCCGCTGACCGACACCGACCTCACCAAACCGACTGGTTGAGTGATCTTATTGCAGCAGCTTCCGCATTTCCCTGAAGGCTGGGTGGTCGGCGGAGCGGCACCATTCGAAGAGGATTGCCTCAGTGGTAGTGAGGACGGCCCCGGCTGACTCAAGCCGCCGCAGGGCAACCTCATGATCGAGCTGCCTCCGGCTGGCGACCGCATCGACGGCAATCCATACGCCGATCCCCTCAGCCAGCAGGTCGATCGCGGTCTGGGCGATGCAGACGTGGGTTTCGAGGCCGCAGAGTACGACCGCTTCGGTGGCGTCGCCTAGCTGTCGGGTGAACGACTCGCAGCCGCAGCAGCTGAACGACAGCTTTTCAGTGAGGTTGTCGAGTTTTTCGGCCAGCGTCTCAACAGTCGGTCCGAGCCCTTTGGGATATTGTTCGGTTGCCAGTATCGGCACGTTGAAAAGCCGAGCGGCATCGATCAGCCGGCAGCTCTCGGTGATGACGGTGGAGCCATCAGGGATCGCCGGCAGCAGTCGTTCCTGAAGGTCGATGACGACGAGGGCGGAGGTGGCTGAAGTGAGTCGCATGGAGACCCTCGGGTTCGCGGGCTTGGGGCGGTCAGGCCGAGTCGGCAACCAGTGCCGGAATCGTAGCGTATTCAGCGCCGAATCCGCTGAGGATCAGTCGCCGCGACGTTTCGCCGGTGATGGTGATGCGAATTGCGAGGCGGTTCTCCGGCAGAGCGGCGGCGATCCGCTGGGGCCACTCCAGAAAAATCAACCGTCGCCGCCCCTCGGCGGGCTCGAGCAGTTCCTCCCAGCCGAGCTCCTGCAGTTCATCAGGATCGCAAAGCCGGTACATATCGGCGTGGACCAGTTGGAGGTCACCGGTCGGTGCGTCATGAATCTGAATCAGGCTGAAGGTTGGGCTCGTCACCTCCGCCGGATCGATCCCGGCTGCTGCGGCGACCGCCTTGACCAGCGTCGTCTTGCCGGCTCCCAGGTCCCCTTCCAGGGTGATGACCGCCGTCGCTGGCAGGCGGGCAGCCAGCCGACTGGCAAAGCGGTCGAGGCTGGCCAGGTCGGCAATGGCAACGTCGCCACTATCCGCGGAATCGGTCGGGTCATTCGAAAGCATGGTCAAACCCTTTTGCAGCCAGTGGGTGTTTGCTGCCGTCGGTTGCCTTGCCTTCCAGGCCGGGCTCGGCCACGATCTCTCCAATGATGGCTGGCCGCATCGAGCTGCCGGCCACCAGTTCACTTGGTGGCGTTGCGACCAGCCGAATTGCCTCGGCGGCCGGCATTGCCAGCAGCAATTCAAAGTCCTCGCCGTCACCGAGGGCATGCTCAAGTGGTGTTTTGCCAGTTGCGGGCTGCAAGGCGGCCAGTCGCTCAGCGTCGGGGTGCACTGGTACCGCCTTTAGGTCAATCACGCCGCCGACATCGCTAGCCGCCGTCAGCCGTGACAGATCGAGTGCGAGTCCATCGCTGATGTCGATGGCGGCATGAACCGTAAATTGCCTCGCGATTGCCACCGCTTCGCGGCAGCGGGGCTCGACGTTCAGGTGCCGGCCCAGCAGGCTGCCACCAACCGGCCCAGTGACCACGATGAGATCGCCAGTCTGCGCTCTGTCCCGCCGCCAGGCGTGGCCGGCCGCCACGCTGCCGAGAGCCGTGACGCTGATGACGAGCGGGCCGTCCCAGGAGTTGGTGTCGCCACCGGCCAGGGTCACGCCGTAGGCATCGGTCATTGCCATAACGCCTGCGGTGAGTTCATCTGCGATGACACGTCCGCCGTGGCGGGGTAGGGCGACGGCCACCACAACCGCTTCCGGAACGGCGGCCATCGCCGCGAGATCACTCAGGCTAACGGCCACCGCCTTCTTGCCGACCTGAGCGGGGGTTGCCGCTGGTGGAAACCCCGCTGTTCCCTCGTGACCCTGCAGCAGAAAATCGACCCCCTCTGTGAGCAGGTCGACGGTGATCACGGGGCGACTGTTTGGCGTTGGCCGCAGCACGGCTGCATCGTCACCAGGGGGCACCTCAAGCCGCCTGTCCCGAGGCAGTTGCCTGATGAGTTGGCCGACAAAATCCGATTCCACGCGATCGTACTCCGCATGCTGTTGATGACGGGGATGCCAGACGGCACTCCGTCAGCGGAGAATTGTATCGGAGGCGAGGTGGCCGAAGAGGGTGTCGCGGCCGCGAAGAATGTAGAACTTCACTGCGTCGAGTTGCTCGGACTCGATCTGGTCGAGGATATAACTCACATTGTCAGGGGTGATCGTCTCCCAAACGTGCAGGCCGACGAGGATGTCTCCGGGGCGAATCCCCTTATCGCTCGCCGCGCTGCCGAAGCGGACCTCTTGGACCAGCAGGCCACCACGGTACCGCGGCTGAAGCTGCCTGACCGCATCAGCGACCGCCGGGGCCAGTCTCAGTCCCAGTTGTTCCCAGGCCCGTTCTGCTGCGGTGGCGACTTGCTGCCGGGCTTCTGCAAGCGCCAACTGTAGTTGTTCTTCGCCGCCCTCCCGGGTGACGGTCACAGCGACAATTTCACCCGCCTTGCGGCCAAGCAGGGCCCGTTCAATGTCAAGCTGGCTGCCCACAGTCTGGTCACCAACCCGCAGGATGATGTCGCCAGCCCGCATGCCAACCGTCTCGGCAGGGCTCTCACGATGAACCGTCTCGACCACCACGCCGGTGGAGCAACTGCGGCAGACGATACCATGCCAAGTGTGGTCGACCCGCTCGACTGACAGGAGGGTCGTAACGACCCGTAGCACACTGTCAACGGGGATCGCAAAGCCAATGCCCTGGGCGCCGGCCCTGACAGCCACGTTGATACCAATCATTTCGCCGTTGATGTTCAAGAGCGGACCGCCCGAGTTGCCAGGGTTGATGCTGGCATCGGTCTGGATCAGGTCTTCGTAGCGTTGCGTTGGGCTGACATCAACGTTGCGGTGGAGTGCCGAGACGATGCCACGAGTGACAGTGTGCTCATAGCCATAGGCGTTGCCGAGGGCGAGAACCGTCTCGCCGATCAACAGATCACTCGAGATTCCCAGGCGAATGACCGGCAGTGGGGTGAGGGAGTCGATCTTGATGACCGCCAGATCGGTGCGGCGGTCGTGGGAGACCAGCCTAGCGGCGACGGTGCGGCCCGAGGCGAGCGTTACCTCGATGTTTCGCACGCCATCAACGACGTGAAAATTCGTGACGGCGTAGCCGCGGGCATCGATAACGACACCGGTTCCCATGCCGTTCACCCGCCGTTCATCATCCTCAGCCTTGTCGGCGATCACCTTCTCGCCGTGGATGTTCACAACGCTGTCGCGGCAGGACTCGATTGCCCGCACGATCGCGGTTCGGCGGAGGTCCTCGGCCTCTGCAGGGCAGACGAAGCCCAATGACGCCAGTGACAGCGTGAACAGCAGGCAGACCCGCAGTGATCGCATCGAGGGATTCCAGGCGACAGGCAGTCAGTGGCGGAACACAGACCGCCCACACCGGTTCGATCGGCGTGGAAGCTGGAGAATTTTTTGAACGAGGAAAGCTGTCCGCATACCTTGCCAGCGGCGGCCTGCCAGCACGACGCTGGTACCGGCAGGGGCGAGTTTGCGGGCTGGGAGAGTTTTCGTTCAAGCCGGCTGTTCGAATCAACCGGACGGGGGAGGTTGGGCGTTTTTCGAGGGGCGGCTGGCCTGCGTGGGAAGCAGCAGTGGGAGTAGTTGCAGCGTCAAAAAAAGCAGCAATGTCACTAAGATCGCGTAGGGCCACAATGACGCCAATTGCTCGCCGAATTCCCAGCCTGCGGCCTGGGCGACGCCCCCGACAAGTGTTGCCAGGAAGAGCAGCAGCAGACCCGCCATGATGATGCCGCAGCCGAGCGAGGCCATGGTGCCCCGGAACGTACCCAGTTCGCTGAATTCTTCCTGATGGAGGTCGATCGCCCGGCCTTTGGTAAGGCTGCGGGGCACGGTTTCAGCCAGCTCAATGGTGCGGGCGGCGTCTGCCCAGGTAGCTGCGGTAATCGTCTCGTCAACACCGCTGTCAGCAGTTCCCGTCAACTGCCGGCGAAGCGTCTCGAGCATGACTGCGGCTGGATCGAAGTTTTCGCTGTCTGCTGGATGGCCGAGCGGTAACGGCTGGCCGGCCGCGTCCGGTAGTTGGCTGAGTTGCCAGCACCCATTCAGATCACCCGGCACCTCGATCCGCAGCCGGCCGGTTGTGCAGACCAGTTCAATTGTGAGCTCCTCCACGGCTCCTTTGGCAACCTGCCAGCGAACAGGGAGCTGATCGGGACCACTGAACCCGATGGCGAGAGTCGCCCAGGCGGCATCACCGCCGCTGCCAAGTGCCATCAGCCGGGCCGGTTCACCGACGAGTACCCGAATCAGGTCAGCGTCACAGGCCAGGCTGCCCAACACAGCGTCGCGACTGCGGTCGGCCTGTCGGCGCTCGAACTGGAGTGTCTCAAGGCTGCCGAACGGGCCGCCACCGGCGATCGACTGCTCGATGAATTGTCGCAGCTGGGTGATCAGCGGATGCCGGCGGGCTGGTAAGAATGGCACGACACTGGCGGCCGAGTCAGCCAAGATCATGTCGAGCTCATAGGCCCAGAGCATGGATAGGCAGGCCGGGTGGTTCAGCAGCAGCGGCCGTCCCGCCTGAACCAGGGTGCGAACCTGCTCTGCCCGCTCATCGTTCCAGCCCTCAATAGCCACCAGCACGGCGTCGCAGCGTTCAGTTTCGAGAAGAAGCTGCCACTGCTCAAGGGGTTGGCGGTCAATTGCTCCACATGTTTCTGGAAGCTCGCCGGCAATGCCTACGGCTGGGCCAATTGCATCCCCGGCCGCCACAGCTGCTGCCGCCACAGCGAGGGTCTGCGGATCGCTGCCAAGAAGGCCGAGTTTCATCTGCTGCCGTGCGGGGTAGGGCGGGCCACGTTGACGCCTGTCGAGGCGTCGGTGAGAACTGATTCTCTCGCGGGTGGCAGAAAGCGGCTAGGCGAGGCTTGCTATTCTGTCTCCTGCTATCCACAGATAATACCGCACGCTGCCGGGAAGGGGATGCCACATGCTTGCCGAGGTGATTGCCATCGGGGACGAATTGACCAGCGGTCAGCGGCTCGATACGAACAGCCAGTGGCTTGCCCGGGAACTCGGCCTGCTGGGCATTCCCACCGGCTATCACACCACCGTCTGTGACACGCTTGAGGCTGGTATTGAGGCCTTTACGGCGGCAGCCCGTCGCACCCAGGTGGTACTGGCAACCGGGGGGCTGGGCCCGACCGCCGATGATCTGACGCGGGACGTGCTGGCGGCTGTCGCGGGAGTGGAACTTGTCTGCTGCCAGTCATCATTGGCGGAGGTGGAAGCCCGCTTCAGTCGTCGCGGTATGGAGATGCCCGAGAGCAATCGCCGCCAGGCAATGTTTCCGGCGGGTAGCCAGCCGATTCCGAACCCGGATGGCACGGCTCCCGGCATCGATATGCCTCTTCCGGCGGCTGCGGACTGGGGCCGGGGGCTGGGCAGCCGGGTTTTTGCGTTGCCAGGGGTGCCCGCCGAAATGCGACGGATGTGGCAGGAGACAGTTGCTCCGCAGCTTGAGGCAGCAGCTGGGAAACGCCGGGTGCTGCGGCATCGCCGGCTGAAGTGCTTCGGTGCCGGCGAGAGCGCGATCGAGGCGATGCTACCGGGACTGATCGAGCGGGGCCGTGATCCGACCGTCGGCATCACTGCCCATGAAGCGACCATCACGCTGCGAATCTCAGCCTGGGCTGACGATGAGGCTGGCTGTCAGGCCAAAATTAAGAGTACCGAGCAGCTCATCCGGGCTGCACTGGGCCGGCTTGTTTATGGCGTTGAGGACGATGAGGTGGAGGACGCAGCCCTTGCCGCGTTACTCTACTCGACTGCCAGCCTGGCCTGTGTCGAAGCGGGTACTGCGGGACGGGTCGTCAGCCTGATGGCCCAGGCCGCCAGCCGACGGGGTCAGCCTCAGCCTGCCTTTCGCGGTGGCCTGGTGGTGCCTGAACTGTCGGCTGAGCCGGCGGCCCTCGCGGCGGCTCAGCCGACAGTTCAGGCACCACCGCCTGATCGTCTGGCCCTCGATTGCCGGCCGCATTCGCTATGCCCAGACCCGGGCCGAGCTGCGGGCGATCCGGGATGCAGCGATGGTGGCTGAGTTGTCCTCGGTCGGTAAGCTGTTCACCACGCTGGCTCGTGTCATCGGTCCATCGGTAGTCAATGTGACCAGTGTCCGGCGGTCGCAGACGCTGATCGACGAGATTGCTGCGTTGCACGGTGGCCTGCCGGGTGGTCAGCTCGACGAGTCGATCGGGTCAGGATTGATCATTTCAGCCGACGGTTTGATTGCCACCAACTATCACGTGGTTGCTCAAAGCCAGGCGATTGAGGTCCGGCTGGCCGATGACCGGCGGTTTCCGGCCCGGCTGGTCGGGGCCGATGCCGCTACCGACTTGGCCGTGCTCAAGATCGAGGCCGATGGGCTGCCCTCCGCCGACTGGGGTGACAGCGAGAGCGTTGAAGTGGGCGAGATGGTATGGGCGATCGGGAACCCGTATGGCCTCGACCGCACATTGACCTACGGCATCATTAGTGCCGTCGGGCGTCGTGGGGTCGTGGGCAACCCTTACGAAGAATTCCTGCAGACCGATGCTTCGATCAATCCGGGGAACTCGGGTGGCCCGCTGGTTGACGTGCACGGCCGTGTGATGGGAATCACGACCGCGATCGTCGGCCGCAGTTTTCGCGGCATCGGCTTTGCGATTCCCAGCAATACCGCTCGCCGCATCTGCGAAGAGATTCGCGAGCAGGGCCATGTCGAACGGGGGCACATTGGCCTCCGGTTGCGGGAGCAAGCCGGAGGGGGAGTATTGGTGGCGGCCGTCGCTGAGGGCTCCCCCGCTGCTCGCGCCGGCATTGAACCGGGTGATCTCATCGAGGCTCTGGACGGTGAGCCGCTCGACAGTCCGGCCACACTGGTGCTGATGCTCACCCGGCTACCGATCGGCAGCGAGGTCACGCTGCGGATCAGACGCGGGGGAGAGGGAGTCGATCTGCTGGTGCGGATCGGCCGGCGGCCACGGGAGCGTTCTTGATGACAGAGTGCAAGGGGCAGGCATGAGTGGTAACGCAAAAGCGGTTGTCGGAGCATTCTTAATCGCCGCGATGAGCGGTCGGGGAACGGTTGCTGCCGCGGAGCGGCCGCCGAACATTGTGGTGTTCATGGTCGATGACCTTGGCTGGAACCATCTCAGCGCTCCCGGGCCGACGCTTGGTACCGCACCAGCGGTCTATCAGACGCCGAATCTCGAACGGCTGGCGGCCGCCGGCGTGAGCTTTCCTTGGGCCTACGCCCAGCCCAACTGCGCGCCGACCCGGGCAGCGATGCTGACCGGACAGTACCCGGCCCGCGTTCACAACGACGTTTATGTTGTCGGCAGCCTTAACCGCCACGGCCGGGGCGGCGTCACGAAGCAGCAGGCGCGATTTCAGGGGCCGAAGCAGCATCAGGACGTGGCAGTTGCGGCGGTGACGATTGCTGAGGCGATGCAGGAGAATGGCTATACGACCGCCCACATCGGCAAGTACCACGTCGGAGGCCACCAGGGACCGGCCACGCTGCCGGAGCAGGCCGGCTTTGACATCAACATCGGGGGCTGCCAGCAGGGGCATCAGCCAACCTGTTTTGCCTCCAACCAGGGGGACGGCTGGCTGTTTAAGGGGCTTGGCCGGGGTGACTTCGATCGTTGGGCTGAGCCTTATGACGACGGCTATCTTTCCCGTCGTGGGTTGCCGGCCATGCTTGCCGGGACCCCCAAGCACATCAGTGATGCTACGGGTGACGCCCTGGTGGAAACGGTCGAAACCCTTGCCGCTGGTGGCCAACCGTTCTATCTCCAGTTTCACACCTATGCCGTACACGGCCCTGTGCGGGCCCGACCTGATCTGCGGGCGGCGGCAGCCGAGCGGGCCGAGGGCAGGCAGCAGGCTGAATACCTCGGGTTCATTGCGGGTGTCGACGAGACAGTCGGCCGGCTGCTGGCGGTGTTGGCTGACCCAGATGGCGATGGTGATCCGGCCGACTCGATCAGCGAAGACACGCTGGTGCTTTTCACGTCCGACAATGGCGGTACCCATGCCGACAATCTGCCACTCCGTGGCGAAAAGGGAATGTTCACCGAGGGAGGAATTCGTGTGCCTTTGATCGCCTGCTGGCCGGGGCGGCTGCCAGCTGGCACAGTCAGCCAACGAATGGTGCACGCTGTTGACTACTACCCCACCTTTTTGGAATTAGCCGGCGGGGCCTGGCGGCCAGCCCCGGACAGCCATCCGCTTGATGGTGAATCGTTTGCTGCCGAGATGCTGGCACCCGGTACTGACCCGGACCGGGGGCCAATCGGGTTTCTCTTTCCCGGGTATCTCGACACCCGGGCTCAGCCAGGGGTCTGGCTGATCGACGAACTGGCGGATCGTCGGTGGAAGGTGAGCTATGACTACGAGTCAGCTGCCTGGTCTCTTTTTTGCCTGACCGATGACGTCAGCGAAGTAAACAATCTCGCCAAGGCCGAGCCGCAGGTACTTGCGACACTCGCCGGGCAGCTTAACGCTTGGCTGCGGCAGGAGGCAGCAACCTGGCAGCCGAAGTATCCGCTGTTAAAGGAAAGCGGCCTGCCTGCCGGATCACCGCCACAACCCTGATGGGTGTGCGGGCATGCCGGATTACCCCGGGGGCTCAGGCCATGGGAAAGCGGCCAGTCAGGGTCGCTTCGATGGTCGCGGCTGCCTTTTTGCAGGCGACCGCTGCGGTGGTGATTTTCTCATCACTCAACCGGGAGACCGGGGCCATGATGGTCACGGCCGCGATCGGTTGGCCGTAGGGATCAAGAATCGGCGCAGCGACGCAGTGGATGCCCTCGTTGCCTTCAGCAAGATCGACCGTGTAGCCACGATCGCGTGAGCGGGCCAGATCGGCCAGCAGGCTAGGCCGATCGGCCAGGGTAGCGGCGGTGAACCGCTTCAGCCGGCGACTGCGAAACCAAGCTGCCCGTTGTGGCTCATCCCACCAAGCCAGAATTGCCTTGCCCGGTGCCGATGAGTAAAGCGGTGTTCGCATCCCGACTTGTCCGCAGACCTGCAGCGGCTGGGTGCCACGCACCTGCTCAAGCACCAATGCCTTGCCGGCCGACTCAATCACCAACTGGGCCGTTTCACCCGTTGCGTCACGCAACTGGCAGAGGGGGCCGTAGGCGACGACCGCAAGGCTCGCCTCACCGACCTGGGGGCTGGCCAACTCGAGCAGCCGGCTCGACAGGCGATAGGCCTTGGTCTCGGGCTGCTGGAGGCAGAAGCCCTGAGCAACCAGGGTCTTCAAGATGCGAAAGACGAGGTTGGCGGTGATGCCGCTGAGCCGGGCGGCAGCCGCACCACTGATGCCATCTGGATGTGCTGCGAGCAATTCCATGATTGCCAGTACCTTGCCACAGGTGGGCGAGGGCAGGTCATCAAAGTTGGCCGCATGATGGGGACTGCCACGGCGGGGCGGGGTGAGGGTCGAGGTGTGAGACATTTTTCACCGTCGCGAGTTGCCGGAGTTCGTGCAGTTGACTCTCATATGAGAATGCATTCTTATTGAGGTTCTGTCAACGGTTGAGCGGTCCATGCCTCGGAGGGAGTCTGCACAATGATTCGATCACAGGTGCTGCCGTACTGGCTAGCGTTCTGCGTGAGCGTGATCGGCCCGTCAGTTGGTGCAGGCGAGGCGGACGAGCTGTTCGAACGAACCATCCGGCCCTACCTGGTGGAGCGCTGCTACAGCTGCCATGCCACCCACGGGACCAAGGAAAACGGCCTGGCCGTCGACTGGGCGGGCGGTCTGGCGGAGGGAGGCTTTTACGGTCCGGCCGTGGTGCCCGGCACACCCGAACAGAGCGCGATCATGCTGGCGCTTCGCCACGAAGAAGACCTGCCGATGCCCAAGGGGGGGCCCAAGCCATCCGCAGCAATCGTGGCCGCGTTTGAACGCTGGATTCGGCTTGGTGCCCCCGATCCCCGCCAGGAGCCGCCGACCCGCGAGCAACTGGCTGAGGCCACTTCTTGGGAGACGACCTTTCAGCGACGGCTGAAGTGGTGGAGCCTGCAGCCGTTGGCCGACCCGGCGGTGCCCGCTTCCTCCAAACAGTCCGGCTGGCTGGCCAGCAGTGATCACCCGGTCGACCGGTTTCTGTTCAGCCGCATGGCCGAAGCGGGGGTAACGCCGACTGGTGAGGCCGACCCCGACACCCTGCTGCGACGGGCGACGCTCGTACTGACCGGCCTGCCACCGAGCCTTGAGCAGCGGCAAACCTTTTTAAAGGACAAGCGGCCCGATCGCTGGGCCCGCCTGATCGACCGACTGATCGATTCGCCCGCCTTTGCCGAACGCTGGGCGAGGCACTGGCTTGATTGTGTCCGCTATTGCGAGACCCACGGCAGTGAAGGCAACCCAGCAATTCCCCATGCCTGGCAGTTCCGTGACTGGTGCATCCGGGCCATCGACTCGGACCTGCCGATTGACCAGTTCTTCCGAGAGCAGATCGCCGGTGATCTGCTGTCCGACCCCCGTATCGATCGCGAACGGCAGATCAACGAAAGCGCCCTCGGCATCGGCCAGTTGCGAATGGTGCCGCACGGCTTCAATCCGACCGACCCGTCACCGACAACCAGATCGATGTGCTTTCCAAGGCCTTTCTGGGGATGACCGTCTCCTGCGCCCGCTGTCACAATCATAAATTTGATGCCATTTCACAGGCCGACTTCTATGCCCTCTTCGGGGTGCTTGAGAGCTGCCGGCCGGCGATCATTCAGGCCGATACCCCTGGCCGTGAGGCCAGCAAGCGAGAGCAGTTGGCCGAGTTGAAGCAGCGCATCGAAGCCGAGCTGGCTGCCGGCTGGCGAGCCGCTATCGACGACCTGGCCGCCCGCTTTGATCGGGCCATTGCTGCCGACCAAGCCGAAGCTGACGAACTGGAACAGTTGGAGGCGTCACCACCCGAGGCAGCCGATGACCCAGCCGACAAGAAAAAGTTGGCCGAGCGGAAGAAAAAGTGGGAGGCGGACCGCAACCGACTGCGTGATCGGCGTCGGGCCCGGCGGGATCCTGGCCATCCACTGGCCGTTCTCTACCGTCTGGCTGATGCGGCGGACGGCGACCGCGACCGGCTCTGGCAAACGCTGCGGCAGCAGGCGACTGCTGCTGGCGAGCTCCCCCAGGCAGATCGTGGCGGCCTGCCACCGCCGAAGACCTGGTATGCCTCCGGAAATGGCTTGGCAGGTGCGACGCCTGACGGTGCGTTTCGCGTCGAGCCGGAGGGCGAACGGGTTCTCACTGGCCTGCTGCCGGCTGGTATCCACTCCAATTTGGTGGTCAGTTCAGCCGGCGGTGTGCTGCACTCGCCACAGTTTGCCATCGATGGCCGGCCGATCCGCATGCTCGTGGCTGGTGCTGGTGGAGCCCGGGGACGGATTGTCATCTGGAACTATCCCCGTGCGCTGGGGCTGAACTATTTCAGGACAGTTACTTCACCGGTGAAGAGGCCCACCTTGAACTGGCAACAGGTGAAGACATTCCCGTCGAAACGGTCGCTGGCAAGCGGTCATGGTTCAGCCTATTGGCGGTCGACCGTGGCGATGGAACGCTCCCACCCCCACTGCCACCGGCTGGCCTGTTCACCCTGTTGCCTGCTGATGATCCACTACTTTCGGCAGCCACAGTTGATCGAGCAGCCCTTGCCGCCGGCTACGCAAAAGCCGCACGACGAGCAGTCGAGGACTGGCAGCGAGAGCAGGCGACTGCCACAGATGTCCGGCTGATCAATGCCTTCCTGGAGGCCGATCTGTTGCCAGCCCAAATGGATGAACTACCCGCGGTTGCTCGGCTCGTCTCGCAGTACCGGACCATCGACCGGTCGATCGCGCCGCCCGTGCGGGCCCCCGGCGTTCATGAGGGAACGGTCGACGATCAGCCGCTGTTTGTTCGGGGCGACCACCGCCAGCCGGCCGATCGCGTGCCGCGGCGGTTCCTTGAGGCAATCGACCCAACGCCGTTTCCTGCCGAGAACAGTGGTCGGCTTCAGCTGGCCGAGGCAATCGTGGCGGCTGATAACCCGCTGACGCCGCGGGTGTTTGTGAACCGTGTTTGGCATCATCTCTTTGGCCGGGGCATCGTTGCCTCGGTTGACACCTTCGGCGCAATGGGCGAGCGGCCGTCGCATCCGGATCTGCTCGACTATCTGGCCCGACGGTTTCAAGAAGAGAGCTGGTCGCTCAAAAAGCTGGTCCGGCAGTTGGCCACTTCCCGCGCCTTCCGGCTGACCGCGTTGCCGACCGTCGCGGCCACTGAAGCCGACCCGACCAACCGGCTGCTCTCGCACTGG
>RFVE01000150.1 GCA_009922585.1 Planctomycetia bacterium | reverse complement strand
TCCTGTTCCAGCTGGTCAGCTTCGGCCTTCAGTTTGTCGTAGCCAACCTTCGTCATTGGAATGCGATCAGACATGCAAACTCCTTCTCTCACAGATCACAGGGAAAAGCGGACAGTTCCACCAGGTGAAGGCCACCATGGTGTCAGGCGGCTTGGTCCGGGTCGTACAGCAGGCGGCCGCAACTGCGGCACATGACGGCGTCTCCCAGCAGCAGCTGGGAGATCATCTTGCCTGTCAGTTGCTGATGGCAGCCGCCGCAACAGCCGCCATCGACTGTCGCCATGCCATCCTCACCTTTGTGCTTGACCACGCGCTGATAGAGCTCGCGGAGGGCGTCGGTGAGATCGGCCTCGGCCTCCTGCAACTGGCTGGAGACCCGAGCCACCTCTTGTTCGAGGTGGACAGTCTCTTCAGCCACTTGCCGCTTGACGGCCTCGAGCTTTTCACCGGTTTCCTTGACGAGCGTGGCCGCAGCTGGCTGGCGGCTACGGACCTCGTCGACCCGCTCGAGTGATTCCAGGATCTCGTCCTCAAGCACTTTGATCGCCATCTTGTCGGCTTCAATCTGCTCGCCGAGCAGTTGGTATTCCTTGTTGGTCTTGGCGGTGTTTCGCTTGGTCTCCAGGTCGCCGATTTTTGCCTCAGCCGACCGCAGCTGCAGCTGTTTGGTGTCAACGAGCTTCTGGGCCTGCCGCAGCTCGTCGGCCAACTGGTCGCGGGCCGCTTCGGCAGCTGTGACGCGGCCGGTTCCGGCGGTGATCTGTCGGGGTCCAGCCGCTAGCCGACCCCGCAGGTCGGTCAGTTGTCGCTGGATGCGATGCAGGGTTCGAACAATCGTTGCAGCGGTGGCGACGGCCATGGAAATCCTCCGGGAATCTCCGCAGCCTACCACAAGCCCGAGCGGGCCGAAATCATCGGGCGGCCCGGTTAAGCCAACTACCGGGGCGGCGGGCCGCGGGGCTGTTCCGCGGCCCACCCGCCGTCAGCTGGCAGCGTTGCCCAGAAAATTCTCCAGCTGCTTTGAACGCACCGGATGCTGCAGTTTCTTGACAGCCTTGGCCTCGATCTGGCGAACCCGTTCACGGGTGACCCGGAAGATCCTGCCAACCTCTTCAAGGGTGTAGGTATAGCCGTCGGTCAGGCCGTATCGCAGCCGAATGATTTCCCGCTCGCGATAGGTCAGGGTTTTTAGCAGCGAGTCGAGCTTGTCCCGCAGCAGCCCGTGGGTTGTCGACTCCGTGGGGCTTGATGAGCCGAGGTCTTCAACCAGTTCGCTGAAGCTAGCGTCATCACTCTCGCCGATCGGCCGGTCAAGGCTCATCGGCTGCCGGCCCATATCGAGCACTCGGCGGGCATCATCAAGGCCAACCTCAGCAGCCTCGGCGATTTCCTCGGGCGTCGGCTCGCGGCCCAGTTGATGCAACAGCTTTTTGGCCGTGGCCCGCAGCTTGGTCAGCAGGTCGATCATGTGAACCGGAATGCGGATCGTTCGGGCCTGATCAGCGATCGCCCGGGTGATCGCCTGCCGGATCCACCAAGTGGCGTAGGTCGAAAACTTGAAGCCGCGACGGTATTCGTACTTGTCGACCGCCCGCATCAGGCCGGTGTTGCCCTCCTGGATCAGGTCGAGGAATGACAGCCCCCGGTTGCGGTACTTCTTGGCAATCGACACCACCAACCTCAGGTTGGCCGCCGACAGGTTTCGCTTGGCAGCCTCGTACTCGGCCTTCAGCTTATCGAGTGATGCCACGCGGTTGCGAAGCGAACGTGGGCTTTCCTGGGTCGACAACATCAGGTCCCGCAGTTCCTTCCGCATATCGGCCCGGTCGTCGCAGGAGCGTTCACCCGCGGCCATCAGGCGGAGATCGGTCTGCAGCCGATCCATTCGGTTCGACATGCCCCCCAACAGTTTCATGAGCGGCTGGACGCGTCGGGTCCGCAGGCTCAGTTCCTCGACCAGGGTCAGCATCTTGCCGCGGGTGCGACGGAACCGGCGGCGGGCCTGGCGAGCGGCGGCTGGGTCGGTCCGGGTGCTGATCAAAAGCTTGAAGTCGGCGAGGCTCTGGCCCATCAGGCGGTCGAGGGTGCTCAGGTTGTGAGGCATACGGGCCTGAATCTGCTCTTTGGTCAGCCGCTCGGTCAGCGAAACCTTGATCGTCCGGTCGAACGGCAGCCGGCCCTCGTGGACTCTACGGAGTGTTTCGACAGTCGACTGCATCGCGAAGCCACAGCCAAGAATCGCCCGGCGAAAACGCTTTCGTGTCACCTCGATCCGCTTGGCCAGGGAGATCTCCTCCTCCCGGGTCAGGAGTGGGATTTCCGCCATCTGCGCCAGGTACATGCGAATCGGGTCGTTGGCGGCGTTCGAAGGCGGCGTTGTGATCGCCTCATCCCGCCGTGGCTTGGCAGCCTTGACTGGTGGGGCAACCTCGGCGATTGCAGCGGTGTCGGTCGGGGCTTCTACAGTTTCTTCTGGCAGTTCCTCGACCAGTTCGATGCCCCGATCATCAAGCGCAACCAGTAGGGCGTCAATTTTCTCAGGGTCGACCGCCTCGTCGGGCAGGTAGGCATTGATCTGGTCGAAGGTCAGATAGCCAGATCGTTGGCCCGCTTCGATCAGCCCCCGCAAGTCAGCGTCGTGCAGATGATTAAGGCCACCTGTCCCTGCAAGCGGAATCGTCTCCGGCGGGTGACTGGCTGCCTGTTCGGGAGGCTGGTTTTCGTTCGTGTTCATCGGCTGGTTCTCCTTCACCAGCGTACCACTCAGGGCACGCCTTCTCCGGACGTCACTCGCACACCGCCCCCCAAATCATCAGCCGGCCGCGATGCGGACGATGGATGTTTTGATTGCAGCGACGAGCCGGGCATCTTCACCCCTCCTTGGGATCAGTCATGCCCTGAGCTTCCCGCCGCGCCGCGACGAGTTGCTCGAGGATTGCTGCCTCGTCGTCCGGCTGGAGCGGCGAGGTCTTGAGTGTTCGTAGGTTGCGCCGGGCAGTCCGATCTGCCCGACGACGTGTGATTGCCGCATCAAGGTGATGCACGCGGCCAGTTTGATCAAGATGAGTATGTGCCCGGGTCGTTTCGTCGAGCTGAACCAGCAGCCCGTGCAGCCGGGGATCGGTCAATTCGAGCAAAAGCGATGCCAAAGTTGGCTCCCGGCCGGCCGCCCGCAATGTGATGGCTGCCGCCAGCACCACCCGGCCGACCTCGGTCTCAAGTTCCTCGGGCGAAACCTGCTCCAGCAGCGGACCGACTGCCTCGGGGGCTGCCACAATCGCCTCAAGCAGTTCCCGGTCCCAGGCAGGCAGCGAGCCGGCATCGATTGCTTCAGTCTGGTCTTCCGCCGGGCCGGCTGCCGATCCGGGACGGGCCCGATGCAGCTCAGCCAGACGGCCCTGCAGGGCCTCCCGCGAAAGGCCGAAGCGGCGGGAGAGGCGGCCGAGTAACTGGTCTTCACGCAGCTGCCGCTGCGATGGTGGCAGTGGGGACCGGGGTGAGACCGCCGCCATCACCCGCAGCACTCCTTCCACCGCCGTCAGGGCGGCGTCGTCCGAGGCGTCGGCCGGCAGACCCTCGATGACCCGCTGCATCCGATAATCAAGCGGGTCGACTGCCGTACCGAGAAGTTCTTCGAAGGCACTGCTGCCTTCGTTGAGACAATAGTCGCACGGGTCAACACCGCTTGGCAGGCTGGCAATCCGAACATCGATCGGTTCGGCAAGCAGCACTTCAAGAACCTCGTCGGCCCGACGGCGGCCGGCGTCGTCACCATCGAGCACAACGACGATCTGATCGGCGTAGCGCCGCAGCAGCCTGACATGCCGCTGGCCGAGGGCAGTGCCCAGCACGGCGACCACATCGCCAATGCCGGCCTGCCGGGCAGCGAGGCAATCGGTGTAGCCCTCGACCACGATCGCCCGTCGCGACTGGCTCATGGCTTCACGGGCCGACTCGAGGCCGTAGAGCATCGACTGCTTCGAAAAAATTGGGGTCTCTGGTGAGTTGATGTACTTGGCGGCGTCGGGCGGACTGCCCGGCAGCACCCTGCCGCCGAAGGCAACATGCCGGCCCTGGGGATCACGAATCGGGAACATTACCCGACCACGGAAGCGGTCGTAGTGCCCGGATCGGTCCTGCCGGGGAACGACCAGGCCGGCCTGCTCGAGTTTGCTGGTGGCAACCCCGGCGGCCTGGGCCTGGCGTAACAGCCAGTCCCACTCGTCGGGCACGAAGCCAAGGCCGTGGGACGCGATGGTTTCGGCCGTCAGCCCGCGGTCGTGAAGGTAGCCCCGGGCCTTCTCTGCCAGCGGCGACGCCTGTAGGCATTCGCTGAAGCGGGCCGCGGCCCAAGCGACCGTTTCGTACAGCGGTCGTTTGACGTCACCGCCAGGGCCACGGCTTTTTGGCAGGTCGATGCCGACACGCTCGGCCAACTGCTCAAGCGCCTCGCGAAACTCCAGCCGCTCCATTCGCATGAGAAAACTGAAGGCATCACCACCGATGTTGCAGACCCAGCAACGAAATGTCTGCCGCTCGGGATTGATCTGCAGGCTCGGACGTGAATCGTCGTGCCATGGGCAGAGGCCAACAAGGTTGCGGCCATTTCGCCTCAGCGAGATGTAGCTGCCGATCAGGTCGACAATGTCGACCGCCTCGCGAACACGTTCCTTTGCGTCGTCGCCGCCATACGAACCGGCAGGCTGGCGGTTGGGCGAAGCAGATGCGAGTTCGGCTGAAGTGGCCATCGGTAGCAACGCGTTGAAGCCTGCAGCGATCAAAACAATACGCAGGACGGGAGCGAACGATCAGGCAGCGTCCGAACCATCCCCATTCGTTCTAACCCTTCGGGACAGGCTCACAAACCCGACTTTCTGCCAACTGTTTCAGCCGCAAAAAAGGGCACCTAGCCTGTAAATTGCGAAGGCTGCGGCGAGTGGGGCGTTTCTGTGTTCTTAGGCCAGCAGCCGGCTGACGCTCTCTAACAGCCGGTCCATGGCGAATGGCTTGCGGATGTAGTCATCGACGCCAAGCATTTCGGCATACGCCCGGTGGCGGCTGCCCTCGTTGGCAGTCACCATGATGATTCGCAGCGGTGTCTGCTGGCTGCGACGCAGCCGCTCAAGTACCAGAAACCCGCTCCGCTTCGGCATCATCATGTCGAGGACGACGAGATCGGGGAGTTCCTTCTCGGCCAGGGCCACGCCCTGATTGCCGTCTCGGGCAATCATCACCGTATAGCCCTTCGCCTCCAAGACCGTTCGCATCGACTCGATGATTTCGGCATCATCGTCGACCAACAGAATTCGTTTCTCTGAGGCGGCAGCGGCAGGCTTGCTTCGGGTTGCTTTTTTCGCGCGTTTGGCGGGGGGCATCGTTGGGAACCGGCGGGGCGGTGGAAAGTGGAATGAGACATGCAGCGGAACATTCCGCCGAATCCATCATAGCAGACGAGGGGCAATGGTGTTCGGGACGGATGCTGTGTCGTTTTGAGGTACTGAAGAACTGTGAAACCCCGGGGGCCGCAAATCCGAGGATAGGGTTAAGTGGCTCCCAGCTGATGGCTTTTGATAATCCGCCGAGCGGAATGGAACTCCAGGAAGCCCGAGGCCTGAGCCGAGGGATTGCGTGTCTGGGTTCAAAAACCCCAATTTCCCTCAGCTTGCGCTTCGGGCTTCAAAGCATGTGCTTTTTATCAGTGGGCCGGTGAAACTGCGCGATCAAACCCTGCGACACATCAGAGAGTCGTTTGGGGCTGATTCGATTGCTCAGCGACCTGTGTGCCGAACAGGATTGGACGATGGGCCGAGCTTTTTTCATCGAGTCGTCAGCCGCCGGCAGTCGGTGAACGTGGGGCACAGGCCGCTTGTTCCGCGGGCGACTCCTCGCAGCCCAGCACCATGGCGGCTCCGAGCACGCCGATGGCCGCCCCCAGGCAGGCATCACTGGGGTAGTGGGCTGATGAGGCGAGTCGCTGCAGGCAGGCGCTTGCCGCCACCAGCACGAAGAACCAGCGACCGCGGGGGTATTTCCAAATCAGGACACTCGCCAGCGCTGCCGCCGTCGCCGAATGGCCCGAGGGAAAGCTGTCGAGGTCGCTGCCTCCGCCGGCTCCTGCGGCGAGCAGCCCCCGGCCAAAGGTGGCAAACACATCCGCCGCTTCTGAGAAGTCGGCTGCCCGCGGCCTGACGCGGTCAACAAGCTGTTTGAGCAGCAGGACCAGCAGCGGGCCGGCCAGCAGCCCGCCGAGCATCCGGGCGGCATGCCGCTTCTGGGCTGTTGGCTGGTAGGTGGGCCAACGGATG
>RFVE01000149.1 GCA_009922585.1 Planctomycetia bacterium | reverse complement strand
TGGCCCATGCCAACCGCATCGATGATGCCTTCCTGCTCTATCAGCCCTTCACCGCCCAGGAGGGACTCGACCCAGGAGACCGGGCCTCGTATTCCTGGGCCATGGGCATCACCCTGCCGCTACCGATCTTCAACCGCAACCAGGGAAACATCGCCCGGGCCGAGCACACGGTCGTGCAGACTCGCACGCAGCTCGAAAATCTCGAGCGGCAGGTTCGGCTGGAGGTGGAACGGGCCGAGGCAGCCTTTCAGGTCACCCGGGCGACGATCAACCGGATTCAGGACGAGATCCTGCCGGCAGCTGAGGAGAACCTGAACCTCAGCCTGGCCAGCCCCGATCCGGATGAGCCAGTCGCAATCTCCCGGATCGAGGCCCAGCGGAGCTACGCTGAAATTTCTCAACAGTATCTCGACGCACTCGTCCGACACCGCCGGTCGATGTTCAGGCTCAACACGGTGGTCGGCTGTCGGGTGTTTCCCTGAAGGATCGGCAGCTGCTGGAGAACCGCGGAATCAGCCGGCCTGTTCAGCCGCCACTGAAGCATCGGCTTCCTGACCCGGCAGCAGGTGCGCCCAGTAAAAGACCGAGGCCCCACCGACCAGCAGCAGGCCGACCAGAAACATCTGGGTCGCGTACCGCCGCACCGCCGGTGTGTAGAGATGGACCCGTCCTGCCGGGGTCTGGTTCACCGCCGTGCTGATTCGCCAGAGCCCACTGAGTGGGCCGACCACCAGCAACAGGAAGCCGACTTCAACCTTGAAGGTAAAAACCGGCTCCCGCTGAATGTAGGCCAGCAGGCCGATCGTGAGGGTCACCACAATTGCCAGCAGTGAGATCACATCGCGAAACGAGTTTTCCGGCTTGGGAGCCGGCTCGGTCAGGGCAGCGTTCTCGGCATCAGACATGCTTGAAGGGTACCGCTCTCGGGATGACGGCAACCGGGAATACCATTTCGACGGTTTCTGGCACTCCCAGCCGGAAGTGACATCTCCATCACATGCGACACGCCATTGTTCGCAAAGATACCCCTTTGCCCGCGAGCCGTCGCCTCTCGAGGCCAGTCGTTCTGGTGGCCTTGAAATCAGGCCGCGATGCGATGCAGGTGCTGCTGCCCACCCAGCCACCGGCTATTAGATTGGCAAGGGGATTCTTCTCCTGCAGGTTCTTCCCAAAGCAGTTCGGTGAACCGCTGGGTGGGGTGTTGCCAGGAAAACGCTGACAGATCCGGGATCTGACGTGGCTGCTGCCCCGCCCGTGCAATCGCCTTGCGAAGGGCTGGTACATCGGCCCGGTCGGCAACGGTCACGTGCTGACCGCCTATCTCCAGAAGGGTCGGATTGTCCGGCGGCACCACAACCCGGGCGCCACAAGCCAGAGCCTCGATGGTGGGCAGCCCGAACGGGTCCTGCGTGCTGACCGCAACAACAAGCGGCACGTTGTCGGGAATGCCAAAGGCATGACGAAACGAGCCATCCGGCTGTGGAAAAAATGTCGCCTTGTCATACCCCCAACTGACAACGTCAACCTGCACCGCCGTGCGGGAGATACCCGCAAAGACACGGCAGATATCGGCGGCCACGTGGCGTGATGCCGTCACGATCCGCCGCTTTGCGAGCGAAGGCGCCACCGCAAGAGCATGGAGGTTGGCATGGAAATTGACGCTCATCTGCGGCGGGTAGTAATGCGGAAACTGAATCGGTATCAGATCGTGCAGGACAAAGACCGACCGCTCTGGGGGCACACCCATTGGCAGTGTCGCCGGCAGGATGCCGGCAGCAAAGGTCAGATAGGCGTCTGCCGTCACCGCTGGTTTTAGCGACCGTCGCCGCCATGAAGTGACATACCTCCGCACCACATCCGGCACCCATCGCCGCAGCCACGTCTCCCTGATCACGTCGTCGGACGTTGCCCGGCAGGCGAGCCGGATTGATCGGATCCTACGGCGGAGAACGTTGCGGATCCTGGCATACGTAATGTTCGTCCTGGTGTGGACACCCATTGCCACGTGGTCCAGGTCGGTGTGGATCTGCAGCAGCGATGTGTCGCTCGACCAGTGCCCGAGCGACTCCAGCCCACGGCGGGTGTGACGGACAAGTTGGATGTCCCAGCCACGACGGGTCGCTTCTGCGGCCAACCCAGGAGTGATGGCCCGGGTCACTCGCTGAATACCTGTGGTTGGCCGGTCCCACAACGCCGTCATGTCAATTGCCAAAATCGGTCGTGCTGCAACTCGGAAGTCATGCAGGTGGGGGAAGGCGGACGAATTCATGCTGCTACCCGCTCCGGTACGTGAGCGGTTTGCCGAACAATGGCAGTCACCGTTGCGGCAATGAGGGCAACGCCGAGTTCACGGTGATCGGCCAATCCTGCCCTGGCTGGACGAAATGAACGGCAGACCCAGGAAAGCAGCACCCGGCCCCCGCTTGCGTCAGCATCGCCTAGAAGTATTTCCAGACGGCCATTCCGCTCGACAATGGCTTCCGACGGCAGTGCTCTGCCGTCGAGGAAGAACTGCGGTTTTCTCGGGGTCAAGTGCCCCGTGGGGCGAATGTCGAGCTGGATCACCGCATCGCTGTCAGTGGCTGGCCGACGGGAATAGCTTCCGTGAAGCATGCCGCGGAAGACGGCGTGTGCCACGTGGGCCCGGGCCGAGGCAACAAGTCTTTCAAACCACCAACCGCCAACAGCCGACGGTGCCACTGGAAGGGCCAATTGAACAAACTGCCAGGCTGCTGAAAACCGACCTGCGCGAAGGTGGCGGAATGTCTGATGCCAGAGCCGGCGGGCCTGTAATGGGCTGGTCGACGACGGGGAAAGTGGGGGTGACGAACAACCGAACCCAGCCGCCGCCAGTTCGGGCTCCATCTCATGAAATCGGCACGCCCCCAGACGCCCCATCTTCATCGCAAAGAAAATTTCACCAACCGAGTCGCTGTCGATGTGGCGAACCACCACATCCTGAAAATGAGACAGGTGATAGTTCGCGGCGACGAGCCGGAGCGCAAATGCTGTCTCTGCAAAGCGATAGTAACGCTCTACGAAACACCCGAGTTGCTCGAACACCCTTCGCCGCACCAGAAATCCCCGCAGGCCGACGCACCGCCAAAGGCCTACGGCACGCATCGGACCGGCATGCTCCCGTTCACAAAGGGCAGCATCGACCTGTGAAAATCTGCCTCGGGTTTCATGGGCGGATCCAAGCACGGCCGCATCCACGGTCTCGTCTTTGAGTCGCTCCGTGAGACGAGACAGCATGTTCTTCGCTGGAACGACGTGTGACTCACTAAAGAGCAGCCAGTCGGCTGTCGCGACTGCTGCTCCGGCGTTGTAGAGTTTAGCTTCGTTCAGCGTTCGACAGTTGACGAGTGAGTCTGGGGCTGACAGTTGCTTGCGGAGGCGTTGCTGCTGCCAAGCACGGAGTGCCTGCAGCCCGAAGCCTCGGTTGTCATGCAGCGGAAAAATGACTGCGACGGAGTGGTTTGGCCGCACGCCGGGAGTCCCTCGAGAGAATGGCTCGGGTTCGTCGGGCAATCTGTAAATGCTTAGAGTAAGTTCGGGTTTTGAGGCCTGGGTAAACCAGGAAATTTTCATGGTTTGGCATTGGCTCGACCTACGGAAACAAAACTGGGCAGAAAGGCAGTTTTGCGCAAACCGTCGCGTCACCAACCGTCGAAACCGAGCAGGAGGTGAGGATCACAGTTCCGCACGAACCTCTGGCTTCGTGCGGAACTGCCAAGCAAAACTGGCCAGAAAGGCAGTTTTGCGCGAACCGTTGCGTCACCAACCGCCGACACCGAGCAGGAAGCGAGGACCACAGTTCGGCACGAACCTCTGGCTTCGTACCGAACTGTCAAGCAAAACTGGCCAGGAGGGCAGTTTTGCGCTCAAATCAGTAACTGCCCCACGGCCCGCGAATGGCATGGATGCCAAACTGCACCGTGTCGCTTGGCTGATCGGGGGTCGGCATGAAGGGGCGTGAACCTGGCACATAGCCGGCACCCGGATAGGGCTTGCGGAACTGCTGATAGAGCGGCATCACCCGAGAGCTCGGCACGCCCCAGCTGTATTCACTGACAAACTCTGACGTTGGCGGCACCACCAGTGGAACTGGTCGCCCGGCCGCCGGGTTGTACCAGCCGCTGTGCCAGCTTTTATTGCGACCACGCAGGAAGTAACGCTTCTCCGTGGCATGGTGCCCACCCGCCTCAGCGACCTGAGCAGCCATCGCCGTCAGGAGCATCACTGCCGCGATCCGGCCGCAGAGAACCAACCAGTTCATTCGCATTGTGTGCCTTCCCGTCACTCGTGTCTTCTGTTGTCAGTCGCAATCGGCTCAAGCCAACTCACCACCAGTAAGCCCGGGTATCGTTCCGCATGCCCATCGCCCCCGAACAGCGGATGTAGCGTCGCCGGTGCTGATAGAGATTCTCATGCGGCATGAAGGGCGGGTAGGTGATCCACGTATGGCCCACGCGTGCCGGCACCGGTCGTGGCGCAACATAGAGTTGGGCGCCGACCCCAGGGTAGGCCCCGGCGGGAATCGCCGGGTAATAGTAATTGCTGAAGACATCGGGCGTCGGTGCTTCGACTCCACCATTGATCGGATTGGCATCGACCGCCGGTAGCCCGACCAAATAGGCAACCGCCAAGCAGACAACCCCTGCCATCATCCGGACACGGACTTGCATCGCTTTTCCTCCCTGAAGCCGAAAAGGGGAAGCACGCCTATCGCCGAGCCATCCCACAGACATCATCTGATCCAGGGACGGCCCTCCGTGGCCCTTGCCCGTGATCAGACAGCAGGAAGGCTGTGCCAACCCGCATCTCTGTTCGCTTCGGCAGAAACCGGTCGGGCGAATCATTCCCACCCGAAACTCATGGTGCCGCCCCCCTCACGGAAAAACTCCCCCCGGGCCGGATGATCGTCAGTGTTGGATTTCAGGGCCGGATAACCACTACACTTTGCCCTTCTTGCCAGGCAGTTCGCCGGCAACTTTCTTATGTCCTCGGTCAGAGTTATTTTCTTCACCCATGCCTGCCTCGGCCCGACCCCGCAAAACACCCCGCAAACCAGCGCGTCCCTCCTCGGCTGCCGCCTCCCGCGGCCGGGTCAACCAGTCGGCCACCGCCGCCGCCACCAAGGCCCCCGCTACCAAACGGCGGGCCTCGGCCCAGAAGCTCGCCGCCGGCCAGCGGGATATCTCGGTCAGCGAGTTCTTCGCCAAGAACCGCCATTTGCTCGGCTTTGACTCGCCCCGGAAGGCCCTGCTGACAAGTGTCAAGGAGGCGGTCGACAACTCGCTGGACGCCTGCGAAGAGGCCGGCATCTTGCCCGAGATCTGGGTCAAGATCGACCAGGCGGGCGAGAGCGGCAAACGCTACGCGGTCAGCGTGCAGGACAATGGGCCCGGCATCGTCCGCAAGCAGATTCCCCTGATCTTCGGCAAGCTGCTTTACGGCTCGAAGTTCCACCGCCTGCGGATGAGTCGCGGCCAGCAGGGCATCGGCATTTCGGCCGCCGGCATGTACGGCGTGCTCACCACCGGCAAGCCAGTGAAGATCATCTCAAAGACCTCCCGCAAGGATCCAGCGCACTACTACGAGCTGCGGATCGACACCAAGACCAACCAGCCGGAGATTTTGAATGGCAAAGGGGCGGGTGTTGACGTGCCGGCTGGCAAGGCGGGCGAAGAGATGATCCGCAAGCGGGGCATCGAGTGGGTCGCTGTCAATGATCTTGACCAGCCGATCGACCATGGCACCCGCGTGACCATCGAAATGGAGGCCAAGTTCCATCGCGGCCGCGGCAGTGTTGAGGAATATCTTGAGCAGACGGCGATTGCCAACCCGCACGCCCGGATTCATTTCCAGGGCCCCGACGGTAGCGAACGGCTGCTGGAACGAGCCAATCAGGAACTGCCGCCGGAAGATGCTGCAGGAGCATCCGAAGCTGACGCTGACGCAGTTCCTCAACCAGTCGTTCTCGCGGGTATCACCGACCACCGCCCGCAAACTCTGTGAAGCGGCGAAACTCTCAACCCGCATCTCGACCGGCAAGCTGGGCCGTGGTGAGGCCGACGCTCTGTATGACGCCATCCAGGCAACCCGTATTCCGCCGCCAGCCACTGACTGCGTCGTGCCAATCGGTGAGCAGCGTCTTTTGGCTGGCCTGCATCAAGTTGTGCCGGGTGAGTTCTTCACCGCCGCCACCCGACCACCAGGGGTCTATCGTGGAAACCCGTTTGTCATCGAGGCCGCTTTGGCTTACGGCGGATCGGTCGCAGCCCGCAAGGTGACACTTGATGC
>RFVE01000148.1 GCA_009922585.1 Planctomycetia bacterium | reverse complement strand
GGGATCCAGCCCGAGCAGGGCCGCAGCGCGATCACCGCGGCGGCGCGGGCCATCGCGGCAATGCCGCTCGGCCGCATCGATCCGGTGACCACGGCCAACATCGGGACCATCACCGGGGGCTCCGCCACCAACGTGGTCGCGGAGGAGTGCACGGTCACCGCCGAATGCCGCTCGCTCGACGACGAGGCGCTCGACGCCCAGCTGATGGCGATGCTGGATGCCTTCACGTGGGCTGCCACGGAGGGTGAGTGCGATGTCGAGATGGTGGTGCGCGATCACTTCACGGGGTACGCGCTGGATTCCGCCGATCCGCAGGTGGTGATGGCGCGCCAGGCGCTCGACGACTGGCTGGCCGTCGAGCCCAACGCCACGGCAGGCACGCTGCGGGCCCGCATCGTCTGGGCCCTGTTCAACCACAACGACTTTGTCACGCTGCGGTAGCCACCGCGGAGGAACTATTGATGCCACGTCACCGCCGCTGCCCGCATGTCCTGCTGCCCCGCCGGCGACAGTTTCTGGCCGATCTCGGCCTCGGCTTCACGGGGCTCGCCGCCGCCGCAATGCTGCACCGCGATGGTGTCGCCGCCGGCGGCACGTGGGCACCGCCTGATGGGGAGCCCCACTTTCCACCAAAGGCCAAGAGTGTGATCTGGCTGTTTATGAATGGCGGGGTGAGCCATCTGGAAAGCTTTGACCCCAAGCCGATGGTCACGAGGTATGCGGGCAAGTCGATTGCCGACACGCCCTATGCTGATGTGCAAAGCCCTGAGAAACTTGCGCTTGAGCGGGCCCCAGTGCCCGATGCGAATGGTCTGCAACGCAATACGCTCTTTCCTCTGCAGGTGGGGTTTCGCAAGCATGGCCAGAGCGGCATCGAGGTCAGCGACTGGTTTCCCCACACCGCTAAAAACATTGACAAGCTCGCGGTCGTTCGGTCGATGTGGACCACCGACAGCAACCATGGCGCCCAGACCCAGTTTCACACCGGCCGCCACATGCTCGATCCGGTGCAACCAACCCTCGGCGGCTGGGTGCACTATGGGCTCGGATCGCTCAATGACAACCTGCCGCAGTTCATCTCGATCGGCACCCGCGAGTACTGGAATCGCAAGGATGGCCACTACCTCGGGCCCGCCCACGACGCGGTGCCGCTACGGATCGATCCGGCCGACCCGCTCGACTTTGGGCGACCGCAGGAAGGCTTTACCGGCGACACCCAGCGGATCGGCTTTGAACTCGTCAAGTCCCTCAACCGCCTGACCGACATCGAGTATCCTCGCCGACCTCGACCGTCGCGGGCTGCTCGATGAGACGCTCGTGATCTTCGCCACCGAGTTTGGCCGCACGCCGGGCACGCAGGGGGCTGATGGACGCGACCACCATCCTTTCGCCTTCTCCGTCTGGATGGCCGGTGGCGGCATCAAGGGCGGCACGGTGCATGGAGCCACCGACGAAATCGGCTTCCACGCCGTCGAGGATCGGCATTACGTGACCGACATCCACGCCACGATCCTGCACCAACTCGGCCTTGACTCCCACCGTCTGGAAGTGCCCGGCCGCAAGCGGCTGGCGATTGACCATGGCACACCGATTCACGCGATCCTTTCGTAAGGCCGCACATCTACCGGTTCGTTTCAATCCCGCACGTCACTTTCTTTTCCTGGAGAACGCTCACATGAATTGCTCCGCCTCGTCCGTGAACGGAAAGCCCACCCGTCGTGGCTTCCTGGCCTCCTCGGCAGTCGCCACCGCCGCTGCCGTTCGTCCAGCCTCGCTGCGAGCGCAGGGGGCCAATGACCGACTTCGGATCGCGGTGATCGGCACCGGTGGCCGTGGCTATGGCAATCTCAAGAGGGTGGCCAAAGACAATGAGATCACAGCGCTGTGCGATGTTTATGAGCCCAACCTACGGAGGGCAGCCGAAGAGTATCCGCGGGCCACGACATGTAAGGATCTGCGGCGGGTGTTTGACCATGCCGACGACTTCGATGCAGTGGTCGTCAGCACCTGCGAACACACGCATGCCTTTGCCACAATGCCAGCTTTACAGCTTGGCAAGCACGTCTACTGCGAGAAGCCGCTCTCCTACAACGTCGAGGAGGCCCGCAAGATTCGCATGGCAGCTCGTGAGGCCAATGTCGTCACGCAAATGGGCATCCAGATTCACTCGGGCGATAACTACCGCCGCGTGGTCGAGCTGATTCGCAGTGGCGCGATCGGCGATGTCACCGAAGCCCATGTCTGGGTGGGCCGTGCCTGGGGCCGGCAGGCGGCTGAAGAGGCTCAGGCCAATGGCGACATCGTATCGGTGCGGGAGCGGCCGGAGGGTTCAGAGCCGGTGCCGGAGGGCCTCGACTGGGATCTCTGGATTGGCCCAGCCCCGATGCGGCCGTTCCATAGCGTCTACTTCCCCGGCCCCAAGTGGTATCGCTGGTGGGACTTTGGCAACGGCACGATGTCGGACCTCGGCAGCCACTGGAACGACCTGCCTTTTTGGGCCCTCGAACTCGATGCACCGGCGTCGGTTGAAGCCTTCGGCCCGCCGCCCCATTCCGAGATTGCTCCCGCCTCGATGCGGGCGGTTTACGAATACCCCGCGAGGAAGCTTGCCTCCGGCCAGACGCGACCCGCCCTCACGCTCACCTGGCATCAGGGAACCGAACGGCCGCCGCAGGTGCTCGACGGCACGGTGCCCGACTGGACATGCTCCTGCCAGAACAAGACTTCGAAGGCTTCACCGCGCCTGAGCCCTCGATTCCCTCGTCACCCGGACAGCATGCTGAGTGGCTGGCGGCCTGCCGTGGGGAGGGCGAGGCGACCTGCGGCTTTGAATACTCGGGCCTCCTGACGGAAGCCAACCACCTGGGCAATGTTGCCTACCGCGTCGGCCACAAAATCGCCTGGAACAGCGACGCGATGACTTGCCCTGGCTCCCCTGAAGCCGCTCCCTTCCTTGCTCGTACGCCCCGCGCGGGCTGGAGCTTGTCGTAACGGCACGGCCTCGTTCCATCTCTTACTCCTCATAACAGCGGCCCCGTCGCTTCAGAAAGGAACCCTCCGACTCGCAAGGAATGGGGACTTGCGTACCGTTGCCCCTCCTCCTCTTTACCATTACGGTGTAGCCAGCGAGCACGTAAGGAGCAGAAAACACAATGAGTGACCTGCAGAGCCGATTAAAGGAGATAGAACTCGAACGATCTGACAGGCTGTTCGCCTCGAAATGGTGGGCAGGGATTCTCTATACGCCCGGTCTGCTTGCCTTGGCGGTTGCGGTTTTCTCTCTGGCCAGGGGTGTTGTTTCTGAGTCAACGAGCGTACTCATCCTCATTGCAACGCTTTTCAATCTGGTTTCGGTTCCCCTTGATGTTTTTCGCAAAAAGATTCTCCGGCAAGACGAGGCGATAAAGCTGCTCCAGCAGCAGTTCGGCCAGGCAGGTTGCGATGGTCGGCAAGTTCCTGCTAGCGACCGTTGAGAGGCCATTTTTCAGGAACAGGGTGAGGCGGATGGCGTTTGTTCGGCATGAAAAGTCCATGACGGAGACAGGAACGTGCTGAAGACCATCGTTGTCGTGATTCTTACAGCCCTCTTGGCGGTGAGTGCTCTCTGCATGATTGGGCCGCAGATCATGATCATCGTGCCATTGGCTGTCGTTGCTGGAATCGTCCTTGCAATCCTGCGGTCTTCTGTGTCGCTGGTCTGTTTTGGCTACCCCCTTACCTTTGGCCTAGTGTCGGCATGTGTCGGCTTCTGGGAAGTAGCTGGATACGAGCGGACTGTGCCCTTCGCTATCTCGGTTGCGCTTGGCGTTGGAGGCATCGGGCTGATTGCAGCGGGCTTGTGGAAGGCGCTGCCTGCTTTGCCACCCCAGCCCGTCTCGGATTGCTGATGCTCGATCTGCATGGCCGGGTTCAGGATCGTGCAGAACGTTGAGGCCATCGCGGCACCATCGTTCGTCCGCATTTGTGGGCAAGGCCCATGGCTGGCATTTTCTGCGGACGGTTCGAAGCACATGTTCCGACGTTCCCCGCCTTTCGCGAAATCTGCGGCCCGTCCTCGTGCAGCCTGCAATCGGTTGCTACGATGTGACCCCGCGACATAGCACCCCCTCTTTTCGTTTCACGTTTGAAAATTCGGAGTTGAACCCATGAGCAAACCGCCTGTCCGCGTCGCTGTCACTGGCGGAGCCGGCCAAATCGGATACGCCCTCTTGTTTCGTATTGCCAGCGGCCAGATGCTCGGTCCAGATCAACCCGTGATCCTGCAGCTTTTGGAGGTCACGCCAGCCTTGAAGGCGCTCGATGGCGTCCATATGGAACTGGACGACTGTGCCTTTCCGCTGCTGCAGGGAGTCGTCAAAACAGATGATCCGAATGTGGCCTTTGCCGATGCTGACTATGCACTGCTGGTGGGCGCCATGCCGCGGAAGCAGGGCATGGAGCGAGCCGATTTGCTGCAGGCAAACGGTGGTATTTTTGGGCCACAAGGCAGGGCGTTGAACGATCACGCCAGTCGTGGCGTCAAGGTTTTGGTTGTCGGCAATCCCGCCAACACCAATGCCCTCATCGCTCAGGCCGCGGCCCCTGAGATTAGTCGCGGGCAATTTACGGCGATGACCCGGCTGGACCACAACCGTGCCCTCAGTCAGTTGGCGACCAAGTTAAGCGTGCCGGTCACGGCGATCAAGAAAATGACGATCTGGGGCAATCACTCGACAACGCAGTATCCCGACCTGTTCCACTGCGAGGTGAATGGCAAAGTTGCAGCGGAGGCGGTGAACGACCAGGCGTGGCTGGAGAACGACTTCATTCCGACCGTGGCCAAGCGGGGTGCTGCCATCATCGAGGCGCGAGGCGCATCATCTGCAGCATCTGCCGCCAACGCCGCGATCGATCACATGCGGGACTGGGCGTTGGGCACGCCTGCTGGCGACTGGGTCTCAATGGCCGTGCCATCGGACGGCAGCTACGGCGTGCCAGAAGGCATCATTTCCTCCTTTCCCTGCACCTGCGCGAACGGCACGTACACAATCGTGCAAGGGCTTGAGATCGATGAATTTTCGCGCACCAAAATTGACGCATCCGCCAATGAACTTGTCAGTGAACGAGACACCGTTGGGCAGCTTGGGCTGCTGTAGGAAGCAGCCCAAGCTCCCAGGGCGGAGACGGTAGGCGGTGGAGGATAAACGCCTGCCGTTTTTGCCGTTTTGGAATCGCCCTGTACCGACTGGATTGACGCATGGCAGCCGACCTGATTCTGAAGGCGCTCACCATCATCACGATGGACGCTTCTGCCGCCCGTGCCGAGGCGGTGGCAATTGACTCCACCTCCGGCAGGATCGCCGTTGTTGGCACCCTTGAAGACTGCCAGCAGGCAGCGCCCGCGGCGAAGGTCCGTGATCTCGGCCAGACCGTCCTCATGCCGGGATTCATCGATCCCCACAGCCATCCGCTGCTGGGAGGCATTGTGACGCAGGAGCCCGCGTACTGGATCTCGCCCTACCGTGGCTACGCGACCTTTGCCGATGTTGAAAAACTCTGGCGAAAACTTGATGGCGAATTGCCTGCGGGCCAGGCGGTGCTCTGTAACGGTCTTGATCGGCTGCTGCAGGGAGCCCCAGAACTCACCAACCAACAACTCGACACCTATTTTCCAAAACGGCCAGCCCTGATCCTCGATAACTCGGGTCACGAGATCTACTTCAATTCGGCTGTGATCGCGCTTAACGGCTGGGCTGATGGGAAGCCGCCGGCAGATCCCGTGGGGGCTCGCTTCGGCCGCGATGCCAACGGCGCCTCGAATGGCCGTGCGTACGAAACAGCAGCAATTGTGGCTGCTGCCACCAAGACGATGAAGGCGGCTGTTCCCCATCCGCTCCTCTCAGGGGCCCGGTGGTATGCGTTGATGGCCAAAAATGGCGTGACCACGACGACGGAACATACCTATGATTCATCGTTACTCGCAGGCTATGTGGCACTTGCCGACGTGGCTGACTGTCCACTTCGGCTTGCGCTTTATCACATGTCGATCGATCCGACGTGTGGGGAGAAGCTCAGCACGCCGGTCGCTGAAGAACTGCTCTGGAAGCAGGGCATCAAGCTCTGGGCTGATGGCTCACCCTGGGTGGGCACGATTGCAGCGTCGTTTCCGTATCTCGACAACGACACAACAAAGCGGGCCGAAATTCCACTCGGCCCGGCCGGGGAGACGATGCTCAACTATCCCCGCAGCAAGCTCGACGAGATTCTCGCACAGCACGCCCCCGAAGGCTGGCAGATGGCGTTCCATGTCAATGGCGACGTGGGGCTTGACGTCGTTCTTGATGCCTATGA
>RFVE01000147.1 GCA_009922585.1 Planctomycetia bacterium | reverse complement strand
CGGGCCGAATCAGTACACCAACGCGTCGCTACTGAACTTCGGTCTGTTTCAGCCGTTGTTGCGAAACAGTGGCCGCTCGATTGCGCTCGAGCCGTTGACGATTGTCGAACGGGCCCTGCTTGCCAACCTTCGCCGCCTGCAGTTCTATCGCCAGGGGTTCTATCTGCAGGTGATCTTTGGGTCGCCTGCACCACCACAGCTGCAGCGTCGTGGCGGGTTCTTTGGTGGGACGGGGTTTGAAGGGTTTTCAGGCACTGGAGTAGGCGGATTTGGCAACATTGGCGGGGTGTTCTTCGGCGGCCAAGGCAACGGGCTACAGACGGGCGGTGGCGGCACGGGCGGTGCTGGCTTTGCCGGTGGTGGAGCTGGTTCACTTGGCGGTTTCATCGGATTGCTTCAGACCCGGCAGCAGATCCGCAATGCCGAGCAGAATCTGGCAGCTCAGTTGCGGGCGCTTGCCCAACTTGATGCAAACCTTGAGGCTGGGCTCGTCGGTATCGACCAGGTAGACCAGCTCCGGCAGAGTGTGGAGACGAATCGGGCCACCTTGCTGCAGGCGAAAACATCGCTTGCCAACCAGATTGAAAACTTCAAGGTCAACGTCCTCAACATCCCGGCTGACACGGCGATGGCACTGGATGAGGGGTTCATTCAACGATTCCAATTCATCAGCCCCGAGATGCAGTCACTCCAGAACGACATCGGTGATTTTCTTGCGGTCTATTCCTTCGGTGCCGAAGAGCCACTGAAAGAAGTTGAAGACCCACGGCAGGACAAGCCGGGTGCAGATCCTGCCGCAGGCCAACTGGTGCCTCCGGCGGTGGAGTCACAGGAGAACGAGCCACTCCTCCTGCCGTCACCAACACCAGCTGCTGAACCACCGCTTGAGCCGGCTGACGAAGGGCAGTCCGATCGGGATGCCCCACCGGCCGCTGCCGATCAGGATGACGATCTGCCACTGGCTGCGGCCACCGAAAAGCTTGAGGCCGAGGTTGATCGGAGTGTGATCACGAAGGCACTCGACAATCTCGATGCCCTGCGGGAACGGGTCGAAACGCAGGCGGCTACTGTCACCGAGGACCTTGAGCGGGTGGCGATTGCCGCAGCCTTTCGAATTGGTCGCATGCGAAACTCGGAACGAGAAACCTTTGATCGTGAGCTCCGGTTGTTGGCCGATGACCTCGATCGGGTTCGCAGCCAGATTGATGAAAATGAGGGAACGATTCAGGATCTGGGAGAACAGCTCACAGTTGAGAACCTTCGCCCAACGGCCGACCGAGTGGTGGAACTGGTCGCCGAGATTGCCGCGGCTGTCGATGAGATGTCACTGATTCAGGCCCGCGCCCGCGTTGAGGCGATCACCATCGAGCCAGAACGGATCGACCCCGACCTTGCCTTTGAGATCGCCCGGGCGAATCGACTTGACTGGATGAACAACAGGGCGGCGCTAGTCGATCAGTGGCGACTGATTCAGTTCAACGCGATGAAGCTGCTGGCCGGTCTTGATCTCGAGATCGACGGTGACCTCAGTACCACGGGGGTCAACCCGGCCCGCTTCCGGGCCCCGACCGGGGCGATGGGAGGGCGGTTGCGATTCGACGCTCCACTGACGAGGCTGCTGGAGCGGAATAACTTCCGGCAGGCGATTCTTGACTATCAGCAGGTGCGGCGGCAGCAAATTCGCTACGAAGACCGAATCAAGCTCTCAATTCGCCAGTTGTTGCGACAGCTGGAGCTCGATGAGCGGAATCTTGAAACCCAGCGACGGGCGGTGATCATTGCGATCCGCCGCGTGGATCAGACGCGACTGACCCTCAGTCAACCGGCCCCGCCACCTCCACCACCGAGCCCGGACGGAACCATTCCGTTGATTGACGCAGCTGCTGGACAACTCTCCCCAACGGCAACGCTCAATTTGATCTATGCCTTCAATGATCTGCGGAGCACCCAGGACGCCCTGACGAGCATCTGGGTCAACTACTATGCCACCCGGGCCTCTCTGGCCTATCAGCTTGGGGTGATGGACCTTGACGAGAACGGCATCTGGATTGAGCAGCCACTCACCATGGCAGAGCGATCACAGGATGATGAGATGCCCCTGCCACCGCCGGTGCCTCAAGAGTGGCTCGATCACCTTGAAGAGATCGACCCGCCACCGCCGCTGCCCCGTGATGCTGACATCAAGGTGCAGGACCCTCCGGGCATGTTCCCGAGCATCATCGCCAAGGCCCTGCCGCTGAACCAGAAGCAGCACGATGTGGGCCAACCTGCGATGGCTGATGAGGCAGGATCGGTACAGCCCGCCGCAGCTGAATCTCCCGAAAAACGGCCCTGGGCAAGCCTGATCCCATCATTCTGGCAGCAGTAAACCCAGACCTTTTCGTTGCGAAAAAATGGACCGGGGCTCTTGCCGACGAGATAATGTGAAATATTTGAAGTCGCAAAGACATAGGTTATGTGTCAAAGGAAAAGCCATTCTGGAGTAAGGCGGGGCGATTGATGCTGGAAACGGAATTGCCAGAAACGGCGACGGCCTCTGCAACTGCCCCAGCATCCAATGCGGCGGCGATTGCTGATCTGTTGGGAAGCCCAACAGTCGCTGCCGAACCGCCGCCGGGCCGGCGCCGGCTTTGGCCCTGGCTAATCCTGCTTGTGCTGGTCGCGGGTGGTAGCGTACTGGTTGCTCCGCAGTTGCTGGCGTTGATGCCCGGACGCGATTCAGCCACTGATCTTTCTGGCCTGCCGCTCCATCTGGTGGCCCGCCGGAATCTTCAGATTACCGTGACCGAGGAGGGCAGCCTCGTCAGTGATGACAATGTTGACATTGCCTGTGAGGTGGATGGCGGTTCTACGGTCATTGAGATCGTGGATGACGGAGCATTTGTGACCAAGGGAATGGAGCTCGTCAAACTTGATGACTCGGTGATCTCAGAGAATGCAACGGCTCAAAAGATTGCCTTTGAGAAGGCCCGGGCCTTGATGATCCAGGCAGAGAAAGATTTCGCAGCGGCCAAGATCGCTGTCGAAGAGTATCGCGAAGGAATCTTCAAAAAAGATCTGCGGACAGCTGAATCGAATCTGACGGCGGCGACTGAGCGGCTTCAGGCCACCCAGAACACGTTGGCGTACGGTGAGCGGATGTTTCGCAAGGGGTACATCACGCCGCAACAACTCGAAGCCCAAAAGTCTGCTGTTGCTCGGGCGGAGCTTGATCTGGGGACTGCGAAAATTGCTCTCGATGTTTTGACCACCTTCACGAAGCCCAAAATGATCACCGAGTTGGAAAGTACGCGTGACGCGGCCGAGGCCCGGCTGGAAAGCGAACGAGCAGCCTTGGATTTGGAGCGGATCAAGCTTGAGCGGCTTGAAGGTGAATTGAAGAAGTGCACGATCAAAGCACCCCAGGACGGTTTGGTCATCTACGCGAACAGCAGGAGTTACCGGCAGGAGACCGAGATTAAGGAAGGGGTCGCCGTGCGAGAGCGTCAGGTGATCCTCAAGTTGCCTGATCTCACCGCGATGCGAGCCGATGTTGAGGTCCATGAATCAAAGGTTGATGAGATAAAAACCGGCATGCCGGCAACGGTTCGCGTGCAAGGTGAGACCTTTCCCGGGAGGGTGACGGCAGTTGCCAATCGGCCGGAATCGAACTACTTCTCAACGGCCAAAAAGTACATTGTGCAGGTAAAGATCGATGGCCAGTCTCAGGTCCTGCGGCCTGGTTTTACGGCTGAAGCGGAGATCGTGATCGCTGATCTCAAGGACGTGATTGCCGTGCCGGTGGCAGCAGTCATCGAACAGGGTGAGGAGTATGTCTGTGCCGTGCTTGAGGGCGATGAAGCGAGCCGCCGAGTGGTCACGCTGGGCCAGAGTGATGACGAGTCAGTTGAAATTCTGACGGGGCTGCAATCAGGTGAGCAGGTCTTTCTGAACCCTCGTAAGTTGCTCGGCGACGGTCCCACTCGTGAGCCCGGTGAGGAAAAACAGCCTCCCAAACAACGCAAGCCAGCTGGTCGGCAGGAAACTGCGGCGAACAAGGAAAGGGCCTGAGCGGTCAGGGTCGCTTGGGGATGAGGGCGGCTGCGTGAATGTAGTCCATCAACTCCGTCTCGGCGTGCGGAGCCTCCTGCTCCACAAACTCCGCTCGTCGCTGGCGGTGCTTGGGATTCTGATTGGGGTCACGGCGGTGATCTGGCTTGTGGCAATGGGTGAGGGCGTAAGTTTTCAGGCCCAGCAGCAGATCAAGGATTTGGGTGCAACGAGTATTATTGTGCGGTCGGTTAAGCCTGCTGAAGAAGCCGATAGCGACAGTGGCAGCCGGTCTGGAATCAGCTACGGTCTCCTGAGAGCCGACTACGATCGAGTTCTTGCGAATGTCCCGACAATCACCAAGGCTATGCCGATGCGTGAGATCACCCGTGAGGTGCGGCGGGATGATTATGCCGTCCCTGCCGGGCAGGTCATTGGCTGCACGCCAGAGTATTTCTCCATTAACCGACTCACCGCAGCGCGGGGGCGGCTGCTGACCGACGCGGATCTGTCGGAGCTCGAGAACGTTGTGGTGCTGGCCCACGAGGTCGCTCAAAAGCTTTTTCCAATCCGGGATCCACTTGGTCGGGCGGTTCGGATTGGGAGCGAGTTCTATGTTGTCATCGGCGTCGTTGAACCCCGAACAGCGTCGGCGGCCATCGGCGGCAGTTTTGCCGCTCGTCAATTTGACCGCGATGTCTACATCCCGCTGACGACCTTTCGCGCCCGTATAGGTGACCGAGTGATCACCGTTCGCGGCGGCACCTTCCAAAACGAGACCGTCGAGCTCAATCAGATTACAGCAGTGGTGGATGACATTGAGGCCGTCGATGCTTCAGCCGATGTCATCCGAGAACTTCTTCAGCGATACCACAAGTTTGTTGACTACGCCGTTGTCGTACCCAAGGAATTGCTGGAACAGGCCGAAACGATGCGGATGATGTTCAATGTGCTCCTGTTGCTCATTGCCGGTATCTCACTGCTAGTCGGTGGCATCGGGATCATGAACATCATGCTGGCAACCGTGACTGAACGAACCCGAGAAATCGGTATCCGCCGCGCCTTGGGAGCGACGAAAGGGGAAATTGTTCAGCAGTTCCTCTGGGAGACAGTGGTGCTTTCAGGCACAGGGGGACTTTTGGGGGTGGCAGTTGGGTTTCTTTGTGGGCCGACCGTGAATGCTGCCCGAGAAGTTGTCAAAAGCCTTCTTCCTGACGTCTGGGCGAATCTGCCGGCGACGATTCACAATCTTGAACCGCGTCTGGCTCCCTGGTCAGTCATTGCCGCCTTCGGGATTTCTGTCGGTGTCGGCATTGTTTTCGGTATCTATCCCGCCAGTCGAGCCGCCAACATGGATCCGATCGAGGCGTTGCGTCATGAATGATTCGGCGACGCCGCTGTCTGGCAACCAGGTGGCCTCTGTTCGTGAGGTGACCAAGGTCTATCGGCTTGGCGGCGAGGACGTGAAGGCGCTTGCTGGAGTCTCACTCGATTTTCTGCGGGGAGATTTTGTGGCGATCATGGGCTCTTCGGGATCCGGCAAGAGCACGCTGTTGAATCTGCTGGGGTGTCTCGATCGACCCACGACGGGGCAGTATCTGCTGGGTGGGCGTGACGTGGCCACGCTGAATGACGAGTCGCTGTCACGGGTTCGGGGGCGTTATTTGGGGTTTGTGTTTCAGTCATACAACCTGATTCAGCAACTGAGTGTTGTTGAAAACATCATGGTTCCGCTGTCCTATCAACAGCCCCAGCCGGCCAACGGTCGAGAATTGGCGGTCAAACTTGCCAATCTGGTTGGTCTTTCCGGCAGGCTCGGACATCGGCCGAATCAGCTATCGGGTGGTCAGCAGCAGCGGGTGGCGATCGCGCGGGCATTGATCAACAACCCTCACGTCATTCTTGCCGACGAGCCCACGGGCAATCTCGACACTGCCACATCCATTGAAATCATGGATCTCCTTGACGCCCTCAATCAGGCAGGCCGAACGATTGTGATGGTGACCCATGAACCGGACATCGCGGCCCGGTGCAAGAAGGTGATCAGCCTGCGGGACGGCCGAATCGAGTCGATTAAAAAGATTCGCGACTAAATCGACCGGCGGTTCGGCAACCGGCGAACTGCAGCTACTCATCAAACAAAAGTAGGCCCGGTGTGACTCGAACACACGACCAAGGGATTATGAGTCCCCTGCTCTAACCACTGAGCTACGGGCCCGTTTCATTTCGGATTGTACCGATTTCTCCACGCACTGCTCACTGCTTCTTCCCAGGGCGCAGATGAGTTTCTTCGAAGGCGGGAGGTCTAGGTGGTTAGCGAAG
>RFVE01000146.1 GCA_009922585.1 Planctomycetia bacterium | reverse complement strand
CTGCGTTCGTCGCCACAATCTCTCTCCCGCTTTGTGTTGAGTGCCTCAGAATTCCAAACCGGCCTCGCGAGCGGCATCGGCTAACGCCGCCACCCGGCCGTGATATCGGCAGGGTCCGCGATCAAAACAGACCTGCGATACGCCGGCGGCCTTGGCCCGTTCGGCAACTGCCTTGCCGATGGCTGTCGCGGCATCTTTGTTGCTGCCTGACGCGAGCCCAGCCTTGAGTTGCGATTCCACAGTCGATGCAGCCGCGAGCGTACGGCCAGCGGCATCGTCGATGACCTGTGCATAGATATGCTTGAGCGTTCGTCGCACCGACAGACGGGGCCGGGCAGCCGTGCCTCGCAACGGCTTCCGGACACGATGCTGGCGTCTGAGCCGCTGGTGGCGAATTGACCGGGCATGATCCATCGTTTGACTCCCTATTGGCGGCCGCTACCAAGGCGACTCCGCGAAATGCTTTTCTCTTTTATTTACTTGGTAACTGCCTTGCCCGCCTTCCGACGGACCTGCTCGTTCTCATACCGAATGCCCTTACCCTTATAGGGTTCCGGTTTTCGCAAGGCTCGCACCTCAGCTGCAAATTGACCAACAAGTTGCTTGTCAATGCCTTTGATGCTGATGTGTGTCTGGTCAGGGCAGGTAACAGTGAGGCCCTCGGGCACCGGAACGTGCAGTTCATTTGCGAACCCGACCCGCAACTGAAGCACGTTCTTCTGAAGTGCCGCCAGGTAGCCAACACCTACAATTTCCAGACGCTTCTCGTAGCCTTTTGTGACACCCTCAACCATGTTGTTCACCAGAGCCCGCGTCAGCCCGTGAACCGAACGAGCCAACCGAGTTTCGTCGTGCCGAGAAACGCGAAGACTTGAAGCCGACTCATCAAAATCGACCTTCACGGTCGGATGATATCGGTGCTCAAGCTTGCCGAGAGGCCCCTCAATGGCGACCAGACGGTCTTCAATTTTTACTTTGACACCCTGCGGAATTTCGACGGGTGCTTTACCGATACGGGACATGGGGAAAACCTTTTCTCGCTGATCCGACGACTACGCTACCAGTTAACGGAAACCGTGTTCTTAAGGGAAAGTAATTGCTGCTCTACCAGCAACCTCCTACCAGAGTTCACAAAGCACTTCGCCGCCGAGCTTCCGCTGCCGAGCTTCACGATCGCTGACGACACCGCCAGACGTCGAGAGGATCGAAATTCCTAGGCCACCCAAGACCGGCCTCAGCAAGGCTGAGCGACTATAGACCCGGCGGCCGGGTGAACTGATTCGCTTGATGTGTCGAATAAGCCGCTCACCGTTCGGGCCGTATTTCAGCTCGAGTTGCAAGAGCGAAACCGGACTGGCTTCAACCTCACGCCAGTCCCAGATAAAGCCCTCTTTCTTCAGCACTTCCGCCAGGCCTTGCTTGACCTTCGAGAAGGGCACCTCAACGACAGGCTTTTCGACACGGACGGCATTCCGAATGCGGGTGAGCATGTCGGCAATCGGGTCGGTCATCATATGATTTCGTTCCTACCAGCTAGCCTTGCGGACACCCGGAATACAGCCCTGATCGGCCAGCTTCCGGAAACAGATGCGACAGGTCCCGAACTTGCGGTAGACCGCCCTCGGCCTGCCACACAGCATGCACCGACGAATTGTTCGGGTGGAAAACTTCGGCGGTCGCTTGGCGGCCGCAATCTTCGATTTACTTGCCATAGATTCAGTCCGCCGCCGGATATCTCTCCCGACGGTGCTGAGAAGGTTTCGAGCCGCTACGCCGCAGACTCGCCCTCTTCTCCCTTCATCTTCTTCATCGGTAACCCCAACGCTCGGAGCAGGGCACGCGCCTCGTCATCCGTGCGAGCAGTGGTCACAAGCGTGATATTCATGCCCTGCGGACGGGCAAATTTGTCGGGGTTGATCTCCGGAAAAACCATCTGTTCCGACAGTCCCAAACTGTAGTTGCCCTGACCGTCGAAAGCTGTTGCTGATAGGCCACGAAAGTCACGCACACGTGGCAGTGCCATCGAAATCAATCGGTCAAGGAACTCATACATTCGGCGGCCCCGGAGGGTTACCTTACAACCGATCGGCAGGTTTTCACGAAGCTTGAACCCAGAAACGGCCTTTCTTGACAGCGTTGCCACCGGCTTTTGACCGGTGATCTGGCCAAGAGCGGCAATCGCTTCCTCAAGGTGCTTTTTCTCAGTTATCGCGATACCGACACCCATGTTCACGACGATTTTCTCGAGTTTGGGAATCGCGTGCTGATTGGTGCGCCCAAGTTGCTCAGCAAGCGCTGACCGCACCGTGGTGTTGTAGTAGTCGAGAAGCCGAGGCGTTCCTGCGGGTGTCGCGGTCGCTGCTTCTGTTGAGTTGCTTTTTTTCGCCATCACGCCGAACCTTCACTCATTCGCTGGAATCGATTGCTTGTTTCTTATTGTGTGGTTGAACCGTTGGGGGAACGTACCCCAGCAGTCACGCTGATGCCGCTGCCTGTCCGGCTGGAACTTCCTTCGCTCGGCCAACCTGACCGAGATCAGCACCGCATGCCCGACAAGTCCTGGTTTTGACTCCACCATTGGAAACACTGCAACCAAGTCGAGTCGCTTTGCCACAGGCAGAGCAGACAAGGAGGACGTTTGACGCGTCGATCGGCATCTCCTTGCTGAGCCGGCCACCCTGGGGATTTTTCTGGCTCCGCTTGATATGGCGGTAGACCCGATTCACTCCCTCAACAACCAGCTTGCCCCGGCTGGGGTCCACCGACAGCACCCGAGCCCGCGTGCCGCGGGAGTTGCCCGTCTGAACCTCAACCGTATCACCCGTTCGAATCAACATCAGACTACCTCGCTCGCCAGACTGACGATCTTCATGAAATTTCGATCTCGCAATTCCCGCGCGACCGCACCAAAGATACGTGTCCCCTTCGGGTTCTTGTCGTTGTCAACAATCACGCAGGCATTGGAATCAAACCGCACATAGCTGCCGTCAGGACGCCGAGTCGGATTCTTACACCGCACAATCACCGCCTTTACGACGGCCTTCTTTTTCACGTCACTCCCAGCAATAACGCTCTTCACGCTACAGATAATCACGTCTCCCAGCCCGGCAGTTCGCTTTTTGCTACCACCCAGCACTTTGAAACACATGACCTCTTTGGCGCCAGTGTTGTCCGCGACTGTCAGCCGCGACTGCATCTGAATCATCAGTTGGTCCCTTCCTGTTCGGCAGCGGCAGGGGATGCTTCTTCCTGGCCGGTGGCCGAGGCAGCTTCATCGCGGGCTGACGCCTCGCGGATCTCCGTGGCCCGAGCCCCTGATCGAAGCGAGCTAATGTCAACAGCCGTGCTTTTGGCAACCACCCGCACCAGTTCCCAACGCTTGGTACGGCTTCGAGGTGGACACTCGATAATTTCAACGAGGTCACCTGGTTCAGACTCTTCCTGCTCATCATGTACATGACAAACAGTTCGGCTGTGGAGAATCCGTCCATATTTGGGATGCCGGACAATCCGCGGAATTTCAACGCGACGGGTCTTGCTCGCCGCTGCGCTGGTGACGGTACCTGTTTCGACTCGTTTGGGCATTGGTGACTCTTCTGTCCTGACGGTTTTGATCGCTGCCGCTGCTTGGAGTGGGAGGCTGCTTTTTTTGGTGGGGGTGGCGACTTAGGCGGGGGCGGTCTCGGTTGGCGTTGTTTCGACTGCCGGAGCAGATTTGCCTACAACACGGCTCCGCTCACCCAGAATGGTCTGGCAACGAGCAATCAAACGACGCTGCTTTCGCATCTCCGACGGGGCCGCAAGCTTCTCAGTCTGGGCCTGTATCCGAAGGCGGAAAAGCGACTCTGCGGCGTCTTTCCAGACGAGCTTGATCTGCTCATCGCTCATCTCTCGTAGTTCTGCTGGCTTAGTCATGTCGTAAATTCCCTACGCTACATCGTCCGCTTCTTCACCATCCGAACCCGGACGGGCATCTTGTGGGCGAGACGTGCAAAGCACACCTTGGCCACGTCTTCGGTCACGCCACCAATTTCAAAGAGCACTGTTCCTGGTCGGATCACAGCCGCCCAAAAATCGGGCTCACCCTTTCCCTTGCCCATACGGGTCTCAAGCGGAATAGAAGTGATCGACTTGTGCGGAAAGACGCGAATGTATAGCCGGCCACCACCGCGCAGATACTGCTGCGCAGCAATTCGGCCGGCTTCAATCGTGGCTGCTGGAAGCCATCCCGGCTGCTCGGCCTGAAGCCCGAACTCACCGAAGATGACCCGATTGCCACGAGTTGCCTCACCTCTTATACGACCTCTTTGGCTTTTTCGGTGCTTGACCCTCTTGGGCATCAGCGGCATCGCCGTTCTCCTCGTACATTCCCTGGTTCACCCACACCTGGACACCAATGTGCCCCTGCGCAGTCGGTGCTTCACAGAACCCGTAATCGATCTTGGCCCGCAGCGTCGACAGCGGCATGGAGCCCGCGATGCTCTTCTCGCACCGCGACATCTCCGCTCCGCCGAGCCGACCGGCCAGTTGAATTTTGACGCCCTTGGCGCCGGCATCCATGGTTGACTCAATGGTTCGCTTCAGCGTTCGCCGGAAAGCCGCACGCTTACTGAGTTGGTCGGCAACGTCCTCAGCGACCAGTTGGGCCTGTATCTCGGGCCGAGAAATCTCCTCAACCTTGAGGTTCACCCGTCGCCCCAGCAAGTCCTGCAGTTCATCCTGCAATCGATCGACTTCCTGGCCTTTGCGACCGATGATCACACCCGGCCGGGCCGAGTGCAGAATCACCTTGACCTCGTCACGGGTCCGCTCGATCTCCACTTTCGAGATCGCCGCCGCCCGGTACTTTTTCTTCATGAACTGCCGCACCTTGAAATCCTCGAGCAGTAACTCGCGGAATTCCTTCTTGGGGGCATACCAGCGACTTTTCCACGGCTCCATCACACCGGTGCGAAATCCGGTCGGATTGACTTTTTGGCCCATTGCTCTTGTCTTTCTGTTGTCTCGGCTTTTTTGCCCGTCGTTCTCGTCGATCCGCAGCTACCGCTCAGTCTCGCCCGAACCAGCCTGGCCGGCCTCAGCGGGAGCGGCCACCACGTTATCGAGTGCCACTTTGATGTGTGACATCCGCTTTTTGATCTCGTACGCCATGCCCCTCGCCCGCGGCTGAAACCGCTTGAACATCGGGCCACCATCAACCCGGGCATCGACGACGACGAGGTCATCGACCCCAGGGGCCTGCTGGTGCTCAGCATTCCCAAGGGCACTCTTGATAACTTTCTCGAGCATGCGAGCGCCTCGATGCGGCTGAAATCGCAGAATGTCGAGCGCTTCGTCTGCAAACTTCCCCCGAACCAAGTCGGCCAGATGCCGAACCTTGCGGGGACTAATGCGGGCGAATTTATGCGTTGCTGTGTATGGCATCGGTACTCTCGGCTTACTTTCCCTTACCGCCGTGTCCCCGGAATGTCCGGCTCGGCGAGAACTCACCCAACTTATGGCCCACCATATCTTCCGTCACAAAGACTTTCAGGTGCTGCTTACCATTGTGGACCATGAACGTCAGCCCAATAAATTCTGGCACGATTGTGCAGGCACGCGCCCACGTTTTAATCGGCTCGCGATCACCGCTGGAAAGCTGTTTTTCGACCTTTTCGTACAGCCGTGGGTCGACGAACGGCCCTTTTTTCGAACTGCGTCCCATACCAAACCTTTTTCCTGCCTGAGTGTTCCGCCGACCCGCTCGCTCCGATCGGCCTCCATTCAGCCAGCATCGAAGCAGGGGCGTTTTGTCTCTGCTATCTCACGCGAAGCTGACCGTACCGCTTGCTCTTCCGTCTCCGAATGATCGCCGCTCCAGATGGCTTCCGAGGCTTCCGGGTACCGCCACCCTTTGCACTTTTGCCCGTAGGACTGACGGGATGACGCCCGCCCTTCGTCCGCCCCTCGCCACCGCCATGGGGATGATCGATGGGATTCATCGCCGTACCACGAACATGCGGACGACGGCCAAGCCACCGTGAACGCCCGGCCTTTCCGAGCCGGACATTCATATGCTCAGAGTTACCGATCGCCCCGATCGTCGCCCGGCAGGCAGCCGGTACCCGCCGAATTTCACCCGAAGGCAAGGTAATCTGGGCCCAGCCAGCTTCGCGGGCCATCAGGGTTGCCGATGTGCCGGCAGACCGGCAGAGCCGGCCACCGCGGCCAGGCTGCATCTCGATGTTGTGAATCGTTGTGCTCAGCGGGATCGCCGAGAGCGGTAGGCAGTTGCCAACCTCAGGAGCGGCCGTCGCCCCGCTGACGACCGTGCCACCGACAGCGAGACCATCAGGAGCGAGAATGAACCGCTTTTCTCCGTCGGCATAATGAATGAGGGCAATCCGACACGTCCGGTT
>RFVE01000145.1 GCA_009922585.1 Planctomycetia bacterium | reverse complement strand
TTGGTGAAGCTGGTGCTCATCACGAACGAGGGATGGCCCGTGGCACAGCCGAGGTTCACCAGCCGGCCTTCAGCCAGCACGATCACACTGTTACCCGACGGCAGCGTGTAGCGGTCGACCTGGGGCTTGACCTCCACCTTCTGGATGCCGGCGGTGTTTTCGAGCCAGGCGACGTCGATCTCAAGGTCGAAGTGACCAATGTTGCAGATGATGGCATCGTTGGGCATCTGGGCGATGTGCTCGCCCCGGATCACGTCGCGGCAGCCGGAGGCGGTGACAAAGATCTGCCCCTCGCTGGCGGCCTCTTCCATCGTGGTCACTTCATAGCCTTCCATCGCCGCCTGCAGGGCGTTGATCGGATCGATTTCGGTGACAATCACCCGGGCGCCGAGCGACTTCATGGCATGGGCGCAGCCCTTGCCGACGTCGCCATAGCCAGCCACCACCACCACCTTGCCAGCCACCATCACGTCGGTGGCCCGCTTGATGCCGTCGGCCAGGCTCTCGCGGCAGCCGTAGAGGTTGTCGAACTTGCTCTTGGTGCAAGAGTCGTTGACGTTGATCGCCGGCAGCTTCAGCTCACCGGCTTCGGCCATCTGATAGAGCCGGTGGACACCGGTGGTGGTCTCTTCGGAAAGCCCCTTGATGCCGCCGAGCAGTTCGGGGAACTTCTCGTGCACCATCGCGGTGAGGTCCCCACCGTCGTCCAGAATCATGTTGAGCGGCTCGCCATCCGGGAAGAACAGCGTCTGCTCGATGCACCAGTCGAACTCTTCGTTGGTCATGCCCTTCCAGGCGTAGACAGGAATCCCGGCCTCGGCGATCGCCGCAGCGGCATGGTCCTGGGTCGAGAAGATGTTGCAGCTGCTCCAGGTGACCTCGGCCCCGAGTTCGACCAGCGTCTCGATCAGCACGGCGGTCTGAATCGTCATATGGAGGCAGCCAGCGATCCGGGCTCCGGTGAGCGGCTTGGTCTTGCCATACTTTTCCCGGAGGGCCATCAGCCCCGGCATTTCGTTCTCGGCCAGCATGATCTCTTTGCGGCCCCATTCGGCCAGGGACATGTCGGCAACTTTGTACGGTAAGCGGGTATCAACTTGGGCCACGGGAACCTCCTGGGGCGAAAACAACAATGTGGGGGCGGCCGATCGCCGCCGAACGCTCCGTCACGCTCAATCAACCGAATTGTAACGGTTCAGCCGGTTGCGCACAGGTCAGTCGGGCGGGCGACCGGACACTGCGAGCGCTGCCCGGGCTGCCGCCACAAACCGACGGACCCGGCCGCGATCCTTTCGGCCGGGTTCTGATTCGACGCCACTGGCCGTGTCGACTGCGGTGAGCCCGCTGGCCAGAATGGCCGCAGCCACGTTTTCAGGGGTCAGCCCGCCGGCCAGCGTTGTCGGTACTTGCAATGCTGGTGACTCGGCAACGGCCCCCCAATCGACGGTGTGCCCGGTGCCACCCAGCCGACCGGCCGTGGTGCCACGTGAAACACCAGCGTCAAGCAACGCCATGACGGGTTGCTTGCCGCAGGCGGCGGCGGCATCGATCCACTGTCGTGCCGTGGCCAGTCGGTCAGGATCATCTGAGGGCTCATCGAGCCGGACTGCCCGGATGACGGGGTAGGGCCACAGTTCGTCGCACCGCCACGGAGGGTCGCTGATGTCAGGCGGCCCGTCGAAGATGCCGTGCAGCTGAATCATCGTGAGTCCAACTCGGTCGGCGATCGCCAGCATTTCATCAGCTGGTCGTCCTACGAAGACGCCCACCTTAATGATTCCGTCGGGCAGCCCCGCCGTGATTGCCGCCGCCTGCTCGACGGTCAGGCAGCGGGACGAGCCGGCAATGAAGTTCAGGCCGATGGCATCGGCTCCGCAGTCGGCCACTAGCCGAGCATCCTCAATGGATGTCACGCCACAGATTTTGACCTGGAACATCACCGAACTTCCTCGGCTGGTGGGCAGGCTGCGAAGCCGGCGGTAAACGGTAGATTCCGCGTGGTTCGCCGGCATCGGGATGATCGGCCGAACCCTCAAAGTCTATGCGCCCGGCCCGCAGTGCAGGAAGGTGCCATTCATGGTCGACATAAGAATGGAGCGGGTGTTCCTCAGCCCGGGCCGCCATGCGGCTCTGCCCCGTAATCGCTTCATCTATTAATAATGTTTATGCCAATACCACCCCGGCTTCGCCACTGCAGCAATCGTCCCTTCATGACCCTGCCCCGGGTCGCCGCGTTCCATCCCTCTCGCGATGCTCGGGAGGCAGTTGAATCGCTCGAGCGGTGTGTCGTCCGCGCTGAGGGGGTCGGCCTGTTGGTCGGGCCGGCCGGCACCGGAAAGTCGCTGCTGCTGGCCTGCCTACGGGAGCGGCTTGATGATCGCTTCGCCGTGGCATTGCTTTCTGGGGCCCGCATCTGCACCCGGCGGGGGCTCTGGCAGTCAATCCTTGCCGATCTGGGTGAGCCCTACCGTGGGCTCGACGAAGAGGAATTACGGATCGGTCTGGTCGATCGGCTGCGCGGCCTGGCGGCAACCGGGTCGGGTCTGGTGGTGCTCGTTGATGAAGCCCATACGCTGCCACGCCGCCTGCTTGAAGAACTGCGGCTGCTGGCCGGGGTGCTGACCGATCAGCCCGCTGTTCATCTGGTGCTTGCCGGTAGCGTCCGTTTGGAGGAACTGCTGGGTGAAAAAGCATTTGAGGGGCTGGCCCAGCGGATCGCCGTGCGGGGGTATCTCGAACCACTCGACTATGAAGAAACCTGCAGCTACCTCCGTACCCAGATGCAATCAGTGGGGCTGTCATGGGACGATCGTTTTGCCGCCGACTGTGATGCTGCCGTCTACACCATCACCGAGGGCGTCCCACGGCTGATCAACCAGTTGTGTGATCAGGCGTTGCGGCTGGCGGATGATCGTCGGGCAGCACAGGTGACCACCGCCGATCTGGCCGCCGCCTGGGAAGAAATCCAGCGGCTGCCCCCGCCGGCGGCCCTGCGAAGCGAGCCGGCTGGTGCTCCCCGACAGCCGGTTGCAGTCGCCGAGAGGAATGACATGGATGAGCCACCCGTGCCGCTTTCCTCTACCGTCCATGATGACTTCGAAGACGATCCTGAGGCCGCCATCATTGAGTTTGGGAGTCTTGATGATGAACCCGCCACAGACAGCAAAGAGCCCACCGAACCACCAGAGATTTCCCGAACCATCGCCTTTGCTGAGGCGGGTGGCGGCGAGCACGGGCAGGTGGCCTTCGACGATGACGAGGAACTGCATGAAGAGTTTTCGTCGATCGACTTTGAGGCCTCCCGAGCAGCAACTGAGTATGCAGTCAGGGCACTGACAGAGGCAGCCGGCGGGTTTGAGGGGCTGGCTGCCGATGCTGAGGTGATGATGCGACTGCGGCCAAAATCGACTGAGACGGATGAGAGCCAGCTTGAGTCTGAGATTGAGCTCGTCTTCGATCCGCCGTTCGGTGCTGAGGATGCCGAGCGACACGACCCTTTCGCAGAGTTGTTTGCAGAGGAAGAATCAGTCGTTGAGCGATTTGTCATGCGGGGGCCGGACGGCTTTCACGAGCGGCTGCATGTGGCCAGTCGGGAAGGTCAGGCCATTGCCCGTCAGCTTCCGGTGGCTGAATCCAGCAGCCCTGTGGCAGTCGTTGCCGACCCCGTGGCTGAGCCGAATGCTTCAGGCCCTCCGGACGAGGTGCAAGCAGAGATCAAAGCTGTCGAACTCGATGACTCGGACATGATGGTGATTGAAGAAGATAACCATCCCGATCCGAATGCCCCCGATGGTTCGGTCTTTGCCGTTCGTCTCGGGGACTATTCGCAGCTGTTCGCCCGGCTGCGTCGGGGCGGGCAGATCGAATCATCACGACAGGCGTGAGCAGTTGACCGGCTTTTTCTGCCGCTGCCAATCTGCGACACTCCACCGGCAGCCATGATGCCAGCCGCCTCAGCCTCATCTCGTTCCGACGCCAGCGGCCTGCCGCCAGCCGACCGAGTGCTGGTGATCGCTGCCACCTATCAGGAGGCCGAGAATGTGCTTCCGCTCGTCGATGCCGTGATGGCAGCCGACCCCCGGCTTGATCTGCTGGTGGTTGATGATGACTCTCCCGACGGAACCGGCACGCTGGCCCAAGAGCGGGCGGCAGCTGAACCGCGGCTGATCGTGATGATTCGACGCGACCGTCGTGGCCTCGGCAGCGCGGTCCGGGATGGCCTGCATGAGGCGCGCCGTCGCGGTTATCAGCTGGCGGTCAATATCGATGCTGATTTCAGCCATGACCCCACCGACATTCCCCGGCTGCTCGCCGCCGTAGCGCTGCCAGGTGAGCCGCCTGCTGATGTGGTGATCGGATCAAGAAAAATCCCGGGCGGCGGTGTGGTCGGCTGGCCGCTGTCGCGGCATCTGCTCAGCCGGCTGGTCTGCTGGTGGACCCGATGGATCCTGCGAGTGCCAGCCCGAGATGGCTCAAGTGGCTTTCGGGTTATTCGGCTGGCCATGCTGGATGCCATTCAGCAGCCAACGGAGGGGTATGCGATCCAGGAGCAGATGCTCTGGCAGATTCATCGGGCTGGTGGGCTGATTCGTGAAGTCCCGATTATCTTTACGGACCGCGAGCGCGGCGTTAGTAAGGCCGACCTGAGGCAGATGTACAAGGGCAGTTGTGACCTGCTGCGGTTCGCCTGGGCAACCTGGTTTTCAACGGGAGCACAACCATGACCAGCCCCAAACCCTGCATCGGAATTCTTACCAGTGGTGGTGACTGTCCCGGCCTCAACGCCGTGATCCGAGCAGCGGTGATCTCCTCAGACCGGCTGGGCTATTCCTGTGTGGGCTTCCTGCGGGGCTATGAAGGGCTGGTCGACCCGGTCGACTATATTCCGCTGACGCCCGGTAATACCAGCGGCATTCTTACGCTCGGCGGGACAATCCTTGGCTCAACCAACCGAGGCCGCTTTGCCGCAACCGTGGGCGAGGATCAGCGGATCGCCATCGATCCCAAACTGCTTGAGGGTGTCACTCAGACTATCCGGCAGCTCGGCATCTGCGGGCTGATCTGTGTCGGTGGTGATGGGTCACTGGCGATTGCTGAGCAGTTTCACGAGGCTGGCATTCCGGTGGTCGGCGTGCCCAAGACCATTGACAATGATCTTGGGGCGACTGCCTTCACCTTCGGGTTCGACTCCGCTGTTTCTGCTGCCACCGATGCCCTCGACCGGCTGCGGACCACTGCTGCGAGCCACGAACGGATCATGGTCCTTGAGGTGATGGGTCGCCACGCCGGCTGGATTGGCCTCCATTCCGGCATCGCCGGTGGGGCCGACGTCATCTTGTTACCGGAGATTCCCTGGACCTTCGAGAGCGTCTGCCGCAAGATCACTGATCGCGAGGCGGCTGGCCGCAGGCATGCGTTGGTGGTGGTGGCCGAAGGGGCGTCACTGCCAACCGGTGACCTCGTCTGCGTGACAGCAACCGAGGCCAACGAGCAAGTGAAGCTCGGCGGAATTGGTCAGGTGGTCGCCGCTGAGATTGCCCGCCGGCTCGACCGCCAGACCCGAACGGTGGTGCTGGGGCATCTGCAGAGAGGGGGCGCGCCAACCACGTTCGACCGGGTGTTGGCTACTGAGTTCGGTGTTCTTGCCGTGCAGTTGATTCGCGAAGGCCGGTTCGGTGAGATGGTATGCTACCGGCCTCCCGAGATTGACAGTGTTCCGATTGCCACTGCGATCCGCACGCTTTCACGGGTCGATCCGGCCGGCTCAGCCGTCCAGGCTGGCCGTGGGCTCGGAATCTGTTTTGGGGATACCGGCTGAGCGGCCCAACGTCCCGCCATCCACCTCACCACACCACTTTACGAATACGGCGATAGGAGCAGGCAATGGCTGAAGCGGAAAAAGCGGCAGGAAGAGTTGCCAGCGTGATGCAGGAGAATCGGACCTTTCCGCCCCCCGAGGCGTTCTCAAGCAAGGCTCGAATCGGGTCACTTGAGGCTTACCGCGAGATCTATGACCGTGCAGCCGCTGACCCGGCCGCCTTCTGGGCCGAGCGGGCTGATGCCTTGCCGTGGCTGAAACCTTATGACGAGGTGCTTCGCTGGAATGCTCCACATGCTGAGTGGTTTGCCGGTGGCCAGACGAATGCCTCGGCCGCTTGCGTTGACCAGCATGTTGCTGCCGGCCTGGGTGATAAGACGGCATTGGTCTGGGTTGGTGAGCCAACCGGCGAGCGGCGGACCCTGACCTTTCGTGAACTTCAAGCCGAGGTCAGCAAAGTGGCGGCAGGCCTGGCCAAGCTGGGTATCAAGCAGGGCGACGTTGTCTCTATCTATATGCCGATGACGCCGGAGTTGGTGATTGCCATGCTCGCCTGCGCCCGGATTGGAGCCGTCCACTCGGTGATCTTTGGTGGC
>RFVE01000144.1 GCA_009922585.1 Planctomycetia bacterium | reverse complement strand
GGCCACCCGCATTCCCTCAGCTTGCGCTTCGGGCTTTGAGGCATGGGGGCATCTCCGCTGTCTCGTGTCGCTCGGCTCAGGCTGCGAGGCGTGGGGGCGTCTCCGCTGTCTCGTGCCTTCCCGCTCGGGATTCGAGGTGTGGGGGCGTTTCCGCTGCTTCGTGCCGCCCGGCTCAGTCTCCCAGGCACGGGCGAGTTGTCCGCTGCGTCGTGCCTCCCGGCCTGGCCTCCCAGGCACGGGCCGGATCTCTTCTGCGTCGTGCCTTCCCGCTTGGCCTCCCGCGGACGGCCCGCGTCTCCTCTGCTTTGAAGCCCGAAGCGCAAGCTGAGGGAAACGGCGCTTTGTACGCTCGAACTGCATTTCCTCAGCTCGCGGCTTGGGCTGCCCAGCATTCGGCTTTGCGATTCGGACCATCAAAGCACGCACCGGAAACTTCTGTAATCTCCCAATTTTTCGGTGAAAGAACCGAACGGTCTCGCTGAATATCTGCCGTTCCTTCTGCGTGTTCTTCATGCCTTCATGGAGCATTTCGCTTCCCCTTTCCAGCTTGGCCCTTTCGGCGAGGCTCTCGACAATCAGGTATTCATTCGGGCTGTGGATGCCGCCGCCGCGGACACCGAGGGTGTCGACGGTGGGCAGGCCAGCGGCGGCCAACTTGTTGCCGTCGCAGACACCGCCCGTCGGCCGGCTGGTGATCGTCAGGCCGAGCTGGTCACCGCACTGGGTCACTCGGTCAAGCAGTTGCTGCATCGGCGGATCGACCGGACGCGGCGGGCAGTGAAAGCCGCCGTGCACCGCTGCCCTGATCCCGTCGCGGCGATTCGTCTCAGCAACGAGTTCGCGGACCTGGTCGATGGCCCAGTCGGCGGTGGCGGCGGTGCCGACGCGAATGTTCAGCCGCAGGATGGCAAAATCGGGAATGACGTTGACCGCCGCACCACCGTCGATGGCGGCGACATTGAACGTGGCATCACCCGTTTCAGCGTTGAGCCGGTCAATCGCAGTTGCCAGTGCAGCTGCCGCGACAACGGCGTTGCGGCCGTCGGCAAAGTGCCGACCGGCATGGGCGGCCTTGCCGCGAATCACAACCGCCAGATTGGCCGAGCCCTTGCGGGCCCCAGCGAGGCTGCCTGACTCGTCGAGGGCGGGCTCAAACAGCAGGCCAAGATCATTGCGGCCGGCCGCTGCGGCCAGGGCCTCGGCAGACCCGGGCGAGCCGAGTTCTTCATCGGCGTTGAGCAGCACCTCCCAACTGAGCCGGTCGGTCTGCCCGAATCGCTGAAAGGCCTCCAGGGCGACCAGCAGCACCGCCAGCCCTCCCTTGGCGTCGGTCACACCCGGCCCCCGCAGCAGCTGGCCGTCGTCACTCAGGCTGACCTGCCGCGGCTCAGCGTCGGCCGGATAGACGGTGTCGTAATGGATCGCCAGCAGCACCCGTGGCCCGGTCGCGGCCTCGTGCCGCAGGGACAAAATCTCGCCCACCGGCTCGGACACTTCGTTGCCGCTGGCATCGACCACCAGCCGTCGACCGGCCGCGTTCCCTGCGAGCCGGCCGAGCGGTACGAAGTCCTCAATCAACCGGGCCCGCATCCTGCCCAGCCCGGCTGGATCGAGGCTGTGCGAACTGATCCCGGCCCAGTCCCATACCAAGCCCAGCAGCCGTTCCTGCTGGCTGTCGATCCAGGCGGTCAGCTGTTCGAAGGGCCGTGGCATGAGGTCAGCTCCGGAAAAGCGGCCAGGGCCGTCCTCCCCGGTGTGATCCCTCCGCCGCGGTTCTTCCACATTCTACGCATCCTGAGGGCGGTTCGGTCGGTTCAAAAAGGGGGGAATCGCTGGTTAACACTGCTGCGAGCTGCTGCCACGGCAGTTGTGCTATTCTTTCGGGGTCACGCACGGAGGGGGTGCGGATGGCGAAAGCCTCATCCCCGGGTTTCAGTTTCCGCTTTCACGTTGAAGCATGGCAGAGCACTATCTGGAAGTTGGTCACGCAGGTGACGTCAGCACGATTCGCTTCAACCTGCCACGGATTGTCGATGGCCCTGAACTCGACTCGATTCGTGATGAACTCGTGCAGTGTGTCATTGCTGCCGAGCCGCCGAAGATCCTCGTCGACTTCTCTGGCGTCATGCTGATCTCAAGCGCGGCCATCACGCTGCTGCGGGATCTCTACCGTGCTCTCGCCACCCGCCAAGGCGTATTGCGGCTGTGCAACGTGCGGCCTGAAATTGCCGAGGTGCTGCGGTTCACCCGAATCGACACGCTGTTTCAGATTGCTCCGGACCGCCAGGCGGCACTTGCCGACTTCTGATGCAGCCTCGGTCGCACGCGTTGAACGGAGAGGTGGCAGCGGCGCGACCAGTTGCTCGCTGCATCGGCAGCCTGGCCGCAATCTACCTGATCATGGGCCTGGTCGGCCTGCAGTTGGCCATCCCGCCCAGCACCGCTAGCCCGCTCTTTCCGGCGGCTGGGTTCGCCTTGGCGACCGCGCTCTGGTACGGCTGGCCAGCAGTCGTCGCCACCTTTGTCGGGCAGTTCCTCATGCACATGGTTCGCTGCTGGTACGAGGGCAACGGCTGGCCACCGGTCCAGCTGATGCTGGCGACCGGCTTTGCCGTCGGTGCCGCTGCCCAGGCTGCCGCCGCGGCGTTCTTGGTGAAACGCTGGACGGGAGACACCTGGCGGGAGCTCGCCTTTGAGCGGCAGCTGTTCGGCTTTCTCATCGTCGGTGGCGGCGTCGCCTGCATCATTTCGGCGTCGGCAGGGGCGGCCTGCCTGGGGCTTGCTGGCTTTGTGCCCCTGGGTGAACTGCCCTACGAGGGCTGGAAGTGGTATGTCGGCGACACGCTCGGGGTCTTCATCTTTGCGCCGTTGATCCTGGTGCTGCTGGCGGGAGGCGGCGACTTCTGGCGGGCGGTCAACCGGCGAGTAATGCTCAAAATGCTGACGATCTTTGGCCTCGTAATGGTTGCCTTTGCCGGGGCGAGCCGTTGGGAGCAAGCCGCCCGGCTTCGGCAACTCGCCAATGAAGGTGAATCAGCTGTGGCCCGGTTAGCCGATCGGCTGCAGCAGCGGGCTGAAGGCGTCCGGCTGATCCGGTTGCTGCTCGACGACGCTGACCAGCCGTCGGTTGCTTTTCCTCCTGTGGCCCAGCAGTGGCTGCGCGGCACCGCTGACGCAGACGTGTTGGCGTGGTGGCAGCCCCCGGGCCCGGGCGACGATTCTGTCGATCGGCTGCTTATCGAGTCGCGGTCGGACACCGCAGTGGCCGCAGGCCTGCCGGCCACCGCTGCGGCATTGGCCCAAGCCGCGGTTGACGCTGGCAGTCTCCGCTCAAAGCAGCATCAACGGCTGTTGCAGCATCCCGCGACGCCGCCGACCGGCCTGCTGCTGGCTGTGCCTGGTGGCGATGAGGCTCGGTCGCCAGTTGCTGGCTGTCTGGTGGCGGGGCTTGACCAACAGCGGCTGCTTGAGCAGGCGATCCCGAGCCTGCCACTCGGGATTGGTCTTTGGGTGGGCGAGTTCCACATTGGCGATGGGGCGGCGGGCAGGCTGCCTCAAGCCGGCCAGCTGCAGTGGGCCGGCCGGCTGCCGCTCGACTGGCTTGACTGGCAGCTCGACCTGACCGCCGACAGCCGCTACCTGAAGGGCGAATTTGATGTGACCTGGATCGTCGCGATTCTCTCGCTGCTGTTCGCCGCGTTGTTCGCCGACCGCGATGTGGCCATCTCTGCTGCCGTCTCTCGCGAGGAGATCGCTCGCGAAGAAAAGCAGCAGCTCGAGCGAGAGCTGCTAATTGCCCAGCAGATCCAGAAGGGGCTGCTGCCGCGGCGACCGCCCGCCTTGCCCGGGTTTGAACTGGCCGGCTGCAGCCGGCCGGCCGCCCAGACGGGCGGCGACTTCTACGACTTTATGCCGCTGCCGGACGGCCGGCTGGCGGTGGCAATTGCCGATGTCACCGGCCATGGGCTGGGGCCGGCCTTGGTGGCAGCCGAGGTCCGGGCACTCTTTCGGGCGTTGATTGGCCGGGGGGAACCACTCGGCCAGGTTGTCGCGGCGATGCACCGGCTGCTTGCCGCTGATCTGCCGGACGAGCGGCTGGTGACCGCCTGTTTTGCGGTGATAGACACGACGGCCGGCCAGCTGGAGTATCTTAGTGCCGGCCATGGGCCGCTGCTGGTATGCCGGGCTGCCGATGGTTCTCTGGAAGAGCTGCCCGCCCAGAGCCTGCCATTCGGCTTTCTCGATGAGCCCCCCGCAGTGCCGGCGGGACGGGTCAAGCTGGAACCGGGTGACGTGTTCGTGCTGATCACGGACGGCTTCTTTGAGGCGGCCGACGCCACCGGTCGGCCCTTCGGTGTGGCGGCGGTGGTCGACGTCATCAGGCAGGACCGTCGGGGTACGGCCGAAAGGCTGGTCGCCAGCCTCGAGCGAGGCCTAGCGGAGTTCCTCGGTAGGACTGCCGCCCAGGACGACCTCACCGCAGTTGTGGTGAAGCGGGCGGCCGATGCGGCAGAACTCGAAGGTGCGGCTGAACAACCGCTTGCCGCGGTTCAGTCGGTCGGGTAGGACGAGGCGGTATGCAATCTTGATCCATCGGGTCGACTCGTCCCGCAGCAACACAAGCATCAACACCCGGAGACCACCAGCATGCGAATCATGATCATCGTCGGCAGTCACCGACAGCAGAGTGAGTCGAGCCGCGTGGCCGCCTTTGTGGCGGCCGATCTCAAGCAGCTCGATTCGACCCTCGTCATCGACACGCTCGACCTCGCTGGCAATCCGCTGCCGCTCTGGGATGAAAGCCTCTGGCAGCCCGACAGCCCGCTGGCGGCCGCCTGGAAGCCGATCCGCAATCGCATGCGGGAGGCCGCCGGCTTCGTGCTGGTCACGCCCGAGTGGGCCGGCATGGTGCCGCCGGGCCTGAAGAATCTCCTGCTCTTTGCCAGTTCCAAAGAGGTCGGTCATAAGCCGGCCCTGGTGGTGGCGGTGTCGGCGTCACGAGGCGGCAGCTATCCGGTCAATGAACTTCGCACCAGCGGCTATAAGAACAACCGGCTGCTGGTGATCCCCGAGCACGTGCTGGTTCACGATGTCGCCGACGTGCTGGCCGGTTCCGAGCCGGCTGGTGAGCGGGATGCCTGGCTGCGGAAGCGGATCACCTTTGCTGACCGGCTGCTGCTGGAATATGCCAAGGCCCTCGGCTCGGTCCGGGCCAGCGGCCTGACCGAAGATGCCGATTTTCCCTACGGCATGTAGGCTCGCGGCGGTTGCGGTTGCTCTGCGTCCGGGTGGCGCGTTGTGTTGAGGGGCCACTCGCGTCCCGCACTATCACGGAGAACTGACATTGAGAGCTTCTGTATTACTGACGCTTGCATTGCTGACGACGGGCCTGACCGGCCGCTGCACCGCTGGTGAGCCGGGACCAGCCGAGCCTGCGGCGAATCCCCTCGCCGCGACCGTTGCCCTAGGCCGGCTGCTGGTTGAACAGACCTCGACTCATCCGCTGACTCGCGACTATGTCGGGGCGGCGCTCAACTGCACCTCCTGTCATCTCGACAACGGCACCCATCCGACGGCGGCAAGTTTCCTCGATGTGGCCACGGCCTATCCGGCCTGGGCCGGCCGCGAGGGACGGGTGATCACGCTTGAAGACCGCATCCTCAACTGCTTCATGCGGAGCTGCAACGGCACGCGGCCGCCGCAGGGCAGTGAGCCGGCGGTGGCGATTGCCGCCTACATCACGTCACTGTCGACCGGCCGGCCGATTAAGATGAACGCCGAAAGCCCGCATGGCCCGCGGCGGGTGCCGCCGCTTGCGATCGACCCGGCCACCGCCGACCCTGCTGCCGGTGCAAAGCTCTACGCCGATCGCTGCGGTGACTGCCATGCCACCGATGGCAACGGCACGGCCGACGGCCCGCCGGTCTGGGGGCCGCGAAGTTTCAACATGGGGGCTGGGCTGTCGCACGTTGAGCATCTGGCTGCTTGGCTCAAGCTGGCGATGCCGCTGGATGACGCGACCCTGACCGACCGCGAGGCCCTCGACATCGCCGCCTATGTCAACAGCCACCCGCGGCCCGAGTTTGTGATCGAGGAGCACCTGCCACCGGATGCCAAGCTCGGCGTCTACAACGGCAAGCGGTAGGGAAGCGGCGAACTAGCCACCCGCCGTCGCCAGCCGCAGGGCAACCCGGCAGCCGGTGAGAAACTGGTCGATGTCGAGCCGCTCGTCGAGCGAATGGCCAGCCACCTGGCCCGCCCCAAGGGTGGCCACGGGAATACCGCGGGCGTTCATCCAGTTGGCATCGAGCGCTCCCTGGGTGGTGAGTAGTTCGGGCTGCAGGCCGAGTGAGCGGATGGCCCGGGCTGCGACCTGCACCGAAGGGGCGTTCTTGGGCAGCGTGAAGGGCTCGTATTCAATGTCACTGGTCACGGTCACGTTGCCCCGCTGGCCGCGGCTGTTCTTTACGGCCCGCACCG
>RFVE01000143.1 GCA_009922585.1 Planctomycetia bacterium | reverse complement strand
GCTGTCGGTGCCGACGAGGGTGTCGGGCACGGCGACCGGTGTGCCGCCACCAGCCGGGTCAGGCCGCAGGAAGACGCCGCCCGCCAGAAACTCGAGGTTCACCTGATGGACAATGCCGATCGCCGGCGGCACCACCCGGAAGTTTTCAAAGGCCTGCTGGCCCCACCGTAGAAATGCGTAGCGTTCGGCGTTGCGGCCAAACTCAATGTCAACGTTCTTGGCGAGGGCGTCGGCGGTGCCGAAATAGTCGACCTGCACCGAGTGATCGATCACCAGATCGACTGGCACCAGCGGGTTGATCTTGTTGGCGTCGCCGCCCAGCCGCTGCATCGCCGCCCGCATCGCGGCCAGATCGACCACACAGGGCACGCCGGTGAAGTCCTGCAGCACGACCCGCGCCGGCTTGAAGGGCACTTCCACCGCAGCCGGTTTGGCTGCTTCCCAGGTGGCCAGATTACGAACGTCGGCTTCGGTCACCTCGTAGCCGTCGCAGGTCCGCAGCAGGGCCTCGAGAATTGTCCGGAGACAATAGGGAAGCCGGGCGGTGTTGGTCACCCCGGCATCGTCGAGGGCTCGCAGCCGGTAGAGCGCGGCGGAGCCAGAGCCGGTATCGAAGCTGGAACGGGCGGAAAATGGGTCGATCTGCGTCGCGGCCATGGAGGCAAATCTCTCTGCTAGGGGAATGGGGTGGGCAGGCAAAAGGTGGGTTCCGGACGGCGGTTTCGTACCGTCAGGAAGTCGGCATGATAGCAGCGCCAGCGGGCATCTCTCGATGGTTTCCCGCCGCAAAAAATTCGATTCGACATCGCCGCTGGCAGCGTGTATATTTCAGGGCATCGCAGGAGCGATCCAGCGAAGACAAAACACTTTGACCTTTTCAGCGGCTGTTCCCCCCCCAAAGACCCACACTTCTAGAGCCGCTTCAGGGCCTCGCAGTTTCCCCAACTGCGAGGCCTTTTCCTTTGTATCCCCAAGATCCGCTCGTTGCTAACGGGCTGAGTCCACGCAGACCGGAAATCGCGTGGGTGATCCAAGAAACGCAGTCCCTCGGCTCGCGCCTCGGGCTTTCTGGAGTTTGGTTCCGCTAAGCGCAACATCAAAAAGCGCGAGCCCGGCTGAATGGCGATCGTGCGCAGGCATTCGGGAAACGAGGTGCGAGTTCAATCTGCTTTGTAGTCTTGCCACATCCAGACAAGCGTGTTGGCGAGTGTGTGCTTGAACACCTTGCGGTTGCAGTGTCGCGACGCTCGATTCAACACACCGGAGCTTTTGAAGTCGTAAGGTTGTCAAGCGTGTTCCAAACCAAGTCGAGACGACTAGGGCAAGGGCTTTTCAGGTACCACGGGCTGGCTGCAAAGGTTCACAAAGGCCTCCACACCACGGGCGATCTGCGTGGCATCGACCGTCAGGTAGCGATGCAGCCCATCAGCAGCGGGCTCAAACCGGGTCCCACCGTCATCGTCAACAATCACGCGACCAGGTTCGGACATGCCGAAATAGCCACGACTCGGCCGCACAACTGCCAGCACGCTGGTAAGGTCCCAGGTGGGACGATCATGTGGCGGCGGCTGATAAGCGATGTAACTCGCAGCGGTGATGTGATGCGGCTGCCACTGGTAGTCCTCCAGAATGCTGCGGGCTGGATACCGCATCGCCAGGCCAACCTCGTACCCGCTGTAGAGCATCTCGGTGGGCCAGTCAGCGGCGAGTTTCTTGGCAGCTGGAATGTCTTTCACCACGTTGTATTCAAGATGTTGACGGCCGTTGATCAGCGTGAACGCTCCGGCCATCACGGAAAGCAGCCGTACCTTCTGGGCGACCAGGTCACGGCCAGAAAGCGGAGAAAAATCATCGGCTGGGGAATCGAGCAGTCGGGCGAGGTTGGTGGAGAAACCGACCTGAGCAATCACAGCAGACCTGTCGGCACACCCCGCCAGGGTCTGCCGTAAGACGGCGACCCCGTCGGGAACATCACTGCCGGTGAGGTCGTGGGGGTAGCGAGCGCTGCCAGCGTCCTGCTGGTTCACGAGCGGCAGGAACCTACCGGGACCCGGCGTTGCACCGTTGCGGACGAGGCCGATCGGTATATCGCCGTGGCCATAGAAGGTGTTGACGGCGTCGGTGTAGGAAGCGGCAAGAAGGCAGTCCTTTGTAATTGTGACTGCCAGCAGGTTGCACTCTCCGCGTGACTGCAAAGCGTGAATCATTCCCAACGCCAACACATCGTCGATGTCGTTACCAATGTCCGTGTCGAAGATCAAATCGACCGGCGGTTCGGCCGTTGATGCTGGCGGGCCAGCCGTCACAGCGACAACTCCGACAGTAAACGAAAGAAAGAGCCAGCAACGCATAGGAACATCTCGCAGGAGTAAAGCAGCACGTCGTGGGCACCATCATGACCGATTGTGCCGCCTGGCAACAGCAACCCCCAAGCAGGCAGACCTCGGGCAGCTGAGCCAGGCGTCGATCTCGCCGTTACTGTCGGCAACCTGCTGCCGCGGCAGACCGAACAACTCGGTCTGGGTCTGCCAGAGATTGGCCAGCGGCGTGCCTTCGGGCATGTTGAGGTGCAGGCCTCCAGCAACACGGCAGCCCCCCGGCGACTACGATCGGCGGGTTATCGTACTGATGCGTTGAACCATCACCGAGACCAGAGCTGGAGGGAAAGAGCGTGTTCTCAAGGAGCGTGCCGCAGGTGTCTCAAAGTCATTGACACGTTCCGGCAGTTCAATGCCGGAAATGGCAGGCAGTCTGTCGCCAAGTGGCATGCCTTGCTGAAGACGAATCGGGCAGGCTATTTTGAGAGTACGTGCCATGGCATATCCTTTCGCTGCTTGGAGGACTTTTATGTGCCAGTTCGCCAGCCTTCTGCTCGCTGAACAGTCACCATTGCTTGGCGTCTCGATCCGCCGGATGCTCTGGAACATGCCCCCGATGTACGCTGTCGGGGGCACGGTGCTGTTGATCACGATTGCAGGCCTGTGGGCAGCCTCCCGCTGGTAGCCTCGGCATCTTTGGCTGTTGGCTTCTTTCAGATTCTCTTGAGAACGCCACCGTCGCTTGATCCAAGACGCCTAACATGTTAGCGTGTAGGCTAGCTGACTGTGGATGAAGGATCGCCGCCGGAGAGGCCGACGCTTGGCCATCACCTCAATCAACCTCCAAACATGCACGTAGCCAAGATCCCTGCCGTGGCGTCTTGGCTGGTAGCCGGCTGGCTTGCAGTAACCGCAACCGCCACGACAAGGGCCGAGACGTTCACCTGGAGCCTGCTTGCCGAGTTGCCCGATCATCACGGCGTTGCCGGCTGCTATGCCGGCGTCTGCGACACCACCACGGGCGCTGACCTGTTAGTGGTCGCCGGCGGCGCAAACTTTCCCATGCAGCCGCCCTGGGAGGGCGGCACGAAGGTCTGGCACGACACGATCTGGGTGCTGTCACACCCAACCGCCGCCTGGCAGTCTGCCGGCCGGCTGCCCCGGCCCCTGGGTTACGGCATCTCAGCAAGCTACGCCGGCCGGGTCTGGTGTGTCGGCGGCGGCGACCGCGACGAGCATCTGGCAACGTCGTTCAGCATCGGCTGGGACGCCACTCGCGAGCAGGTACGGATCACTGAAAACGTCCTGCCTCCCCTGCCGCAGCCGGTCGCCTTCGGAGCGGGCCTGCTCGTCGGCAGCCGGCTCTTCATCGCCGGCGGGCAGGCGTCACCGACGGCGACCAAGGCTCTGCCACTGTTCTGCTCAATCGATCTGGCAGCAGCTGCCGCCGACACTGCCCCGCGACCAGACTGGCAAGTCCACCCCTCGTGGCCCGGTGCTGCCCGGATGCTTCCGGTGCTCGGTAGCCAGGGTGGCCACATCTATCTGGTCAGCGGGGCTGAATTGCTGCCGGCGGCGAATGACGCAGCCACCGCCACCCGGCGGTTTCTCAGTGACGGCTTCGTCTATGACCCTGCAGAAGAGAACTGGGCCGAGATCACCGGCCCGCCGCTGCCGCTGGTGGCCGCTCCCACTCCGGCGGTCCCCGTCGGCTTCTCCCAGTTGCTCTTTCTGCCAGGCGATGACGGTGCGTTGTTTGGCCAGCAACTGGCCGATCAGCACCCCGGCTTTCCCCGCGGCCTGCTGCTCTATGACAGGATCACCGACCGCTGGCGGACAGCCGGTGAGATGCCCGCCTTGCCGGCCCCACATGCCGGCCAAGCGTCCGTGGTGACAACGCCAGCTGTCGCCTGGCGGGGCCAGACGGTGATTCCTTCGGGCGAAGTCCGGCCCGGTGTCCGCACGCCGGCGGTTCGGGCACTTGCAGCGGTGCGCCAGCCGGCGGTGTTTGGCGGCATCGAATGGCTGGTCCTCGGCGGCTACCTTGCCTGCCTGATCGGCATCGGCATCGCCTGCAGCGGCGGTGAGCAGACAACAGCCGACTTTTTTCTGGGGGGTCGCCGGATTCCCTGGTGGGCCGCCGGCATCTCAATTTTTGGCACCACCCTCAGCGCCATCACCTTTCTGGCAATACCCGCCCGCAGCTATGCGACCGACTGGTCGACCATCCTGCTCAACGGCGGCATCCTGGCGGTCGCGCCGCTGGTGGCTGGCTGGTACCTGCCGGCGATTCGGCAGGCGAATGTCACGACGGCCTATGAGTTCCTCGAGCAACGGTTCGGGCTGTCACTGCGGCTGTTTGCCGCCGCCAGCTTTTCACTCTTTCAACTTGCCCGGATGGGAATCGTCATTCTGCTGCCGGCCCTCGCCGTGGCGGCGGTGACTGGTATTCCGGTGGTGCCGGCCATCCTGGTGATGGGCCTGCTGGCAACGCTCTATACCGTGCTCGGTGGCATTGAGGCGGTGATCTGGACCGACGTGCTGCAGGTGGTGGTGCTGGTCGGAGCGGCGGTGATCACCATCGGAGTGGCCCTGGCTGAAATCGGCGGACTCACACCGGCCGTTGAGCTGGCAGCGGCCGCCGACAAGCTGCGGCTGGTCCAGCCCGGCTGGAGCCCGGCGGGTGACTCTCTCTGGGTGCTGCTGCTGGGGGCCATCTTTTCCAACGCCCTCGTGCCCTACACGACCGACCAGACCATCATTCAGCGGTATCTGACGACGCCCGATGAAGCCCAGGCCGCTCGGGCCATCTGGACCAACGCCCTGATCGCGGTGCCGGTCACGCTGCTGTTCTTCGCCTTGGGAACGAGCATCTTCTGTGTCTACCAGCTACAGCCAGAGACGTTGCCAACCCTCGACAGCCCGGCCCAGCTGGTGCCCTGGTTCGCCGCCACCCGGCTGCCGGCCGGCTGTGGCGGCCTCGTGGTGGCAGGTGTGCTTGCCGCAGCCATGTCGAGCCTCGACAGCGGCATGCACTCGGTCAGCACCGTGCTCACCAACGACGTGCTGCGGCGGTTCCGACCCGCAACACCCGACACCACACTCCTGCGGGCCGCCCGCCTGCTGGTGGTGCTGCTCGGCGCGGTCGGCACCGCAACAGCCGTCTGGATGGCCCGTGTGCAGGTGCCCTCGCTCTGGGATTTTTTCATCACCGTCATGGGCATGTTCGGGGGGCCGTTGGCGGGGGTGTTTTTCCTGGCGGTTTTTCAGCCGCAACTGGGCAGCCGGCGGGTCTGGATCGGCGTGATCGCCGCCGTCGCAGCGGTCGGCTGGCTTGTCCTCGGCACCACGGCCAACGGCCTGCTGGCCGGCGCGGTCGGCTGGGCCGTCTGCGTGCTGGTCGCCCTCGCCGCCGCCGTCCTGGTGCCCGCTCGAGCGACCGCATCCGACAACGTATCCGTGCCGGAGACCCGCGCGGTATGACTTCCTTCCCCGCTCAACCCTTTCCCGCCCCCGGAGCATTCGTATGACCTCCCCCTCCCCGCCCATTCCCCGCCTCGACCCCGGCACCCTGCTGAAGCTACAGCGGTTCAACACCCCCGCGGTCTACAACGGCTGGGAGCAGATCACCAGCCGCGACGCCTCGCGGGAGGGTGTGAACCTGGTGCCGCTGACTGACCAGATGCCTGAAAAAGGTCCGATGGTCGGCTATGCCGTCACCCTGGTCGTCGAGCCGAGCAACCCCGACCATCCGCGGCAGAACCCGCAGGCCTGGCCCCAGTTCTGGCGGTATGTCAGTGAGCAGCCGGGCCCGAAGATTCTGTTGCTGCAAGACCTCGACCGGCCGCATGCCCACGGCGCCTGCGTCGGTGAGGTCAACGGCACGATCCTCCGGGCCCTCGGCTGCGTCGGGGCCATCGTCGACGGCGCGGTCCGTGACGTCGCCGAGATGCGGGCGGCCGGCTTCAAGACGCTCTCCCGCCAGCTCGCGCCAGGCCATGCCCACGGCCACCCGGTCCGCTGGGGCTGCCCTGTCGAGATCTGCGGCCAGGCGATTGCTCCCGGCCAGCTTGTGCACGCCGACCAGCATGGCTTCCTTGCCATTCCTCCGGAAGACGAGGCGGGACTGCTCGAGGCCACCGCCTTCATGGATGCCAACGAGTGCGA
>RFVE01000142.1 GCA_009922585.1 Planctomycetia bacterium | reverse complement strand
GGATTTCACCCCACGTCTTACCGGAGGGACTTTTCATGCCAGCGACCTTGGCGAGCGCCTCGCGAATCTTCTCGGGATTCTTGGCGTCCTTTTTACGGTCAAGCAGTTTGTCGAGTTCCTTGCCATAGGCATTCTTGTCCTTCTTGCTCTTTCCTTCATGGCAGATATTGCACTTCGCCTTGGCTACCGCGCCGGCGTCGAGGTCGCCATTGTTGACATAAACCTCTTTGAATTCGTCATAGAACTGCTTCACCGCAAAGGCGGGGCGGGCAGAGAGGGCAATGAAGCCGACGGCCATCATCACGGCAACGGTTGTGATCTGCTTACTGATGTTCATACCTGGGATACTCCTGCGAAAAATCGGTTGAAATCACTGCTTGGCAACGCTGACAGGCAAACAAAGCGGGGAAGGGCCACCACTTTTGAAGATCACAAAACCTTCTGCTCACCAGTGTCGGCAAATTGTGCTTTCGACGAGAAACATGTCAAGTTTTCCACCAAACCAGCGGGAATATGTCGGCCAACTCCCTTCCCTTACACCCTCCGATGCCCCGCCGGCAGACGGTGTTGCCGGCGGTTTCTCAGGCCCGCGGTCCCAACCGGCAGACTTTTCCCATCAGCAAGCGGATCGGCGTCACTTAGTCAGCCACAGAAATCCCGGTGGGCCAGCTGTTAAAAAACGGCTGATGGGCCAAGGGTCGAGGGGCGGCGGCAAAGTCGATCTCAACGATATCACCAGCACCATCAATTCGTCTGAAGATACGACTACCTTCATATCGGCCCATCCGATCCTGCCAGTTCACTGCCGTCTGGTAAGCCTCTGGCTCGGCCACCCCAACTTGCTCAATGAGTGCGGCGGGCTCAGGAATCAGCAACCGGCAGCGTTCGAGAACTGCCTCGAGCCGAGGCACGCGGATCTGCGTCGGGGAATCGGCGAGTCGTACAAATCCTTCCTGGCAGGCGAAAGTTGCCGCCTCAAGCCTCAGCCCGATGGGCGGCCCAACACCCGAAGGAAAGCCATCGACATCAAGGAAACGGCCAACCACAGTGGCCCCTCCACCCCGCCACTGCAGGCTCAACCCCACCGGCTCTTCAACGCCACAGACAGTTACCTCACCGTTGACAAACACATCGACCATCTCAACTCTACCTGGAATTGAGTTGACTTCATTTTGCTGTTGTTCGTTCGTTTCCGTCACCCCAGCCGTTGACTCCTCAAGCAGTGCTGCCGAGAGCGTCACGATGCGGTCGAGCGGATTCGTTTCATTCGCATTGTCCTGTCCTCCGGCGACAGCGGTGACAGCCAGACCAACATTCCGGCAGATCAGCCCTCCTCCCGAGGCAATCTGAAAAATCGATCGGCGGCCGGTCACTGAATCTGCGCGGCCATCCAGACGAATATCAATGCCCTCCAGCGTGAGTTGGCCCCCACCAATCCGCCAGACCACCGGTTCACCGTCCGTCGGAGGGAACTGGTTTTCATCAATCCGCAGCAGCGGCCGCTGCCCTGCTGCCGCCCTGATGGTCAGCGTTTTTCCCTTGAGATCGAGCGGCCCAACCAGATATTCCCGATCAGCAACCAGTTCGATTACCGCTTCATCCTCAGCCGCCGCCAAGACTTTGGCTAATCCGGCACCTTCAGCAATAGCCCCGGGCCCGGTAGCCACTCGTATCGGGGTGTTCATTGGCATCACATCTTTGGCACCGGTCGCATGCAGGGGCGGCTCCTCTAAAGCGATGTCCTCTTCCATCGGAATCGCCAGGGCAATAACAATGCCGGTAAGACAGACGGCAGCTCCTAGCCAAGGCCAGAGACTGCCGCGAACACCCCTGCCGGAAGCCGGGGCAGCCTCCAGCATGGGCCGGCCGACGGCCAGATCGATGCCCTCCTCTTCAGCAATGGCGACCAACTCAGCCTCAAGGTCGGCTGGTTGAGCAAATCGCTCTTCCGGCTGCTTGGCCATTAACCGCCGAATGACTGCCGCCAGCCGCCGGGGCACATCGGTTCTCAGCAACTCCACGGCCGGGGGTGTTTCCTGCTGATGCTGCAGCAGTTTCTGCACCATCGTCCCTTCGGCAAAGGGCGCCCGACCAATCAGCATGAAGAACATCGTGCAGCCGAGCGAATAGAGGTCACTGCGGATGTCTGCTGCCCTGGCATCACGGGCCTGCTCAGGAGAAATGTAATCAAATGTGCCCAGCGTCATCCCGCTGACAGTGAGATCCTGCTCGCCAGCCACCTGCTGAAGTCGGGCCAGCCCCATATCAACCAGCTTTGCCCGACCGGCTGGCGTGATGATGATGTTCGATGGCTTGATGTCACGGTGGGTGACATTGCGGCGGGCAGCATGATCAAGAGCGGCGGCAATCTGCAGAGAGATGTCGACGGCTGCTGCAACACTCAGCGGGCCTCGCTGCCGGACCAGATCACGCAGGTTCGTGCCCTCGATGTACTCGAAGACAATGAAGTGCCAACCCTCACTTGAACCAACTGCATGGACCAACCCAATGTTTTCATGGTTCAGCCGAGCTGCCGACTGGGCCTCGTTCCGGAAGCGCCGCAGCATCTCTTCGTCAGCCGACTGATGCCCCGCCAACACCTTGACTGCAACAATCCGATCGAGAGTGGTGTCGAGGGCCTTGAAGACCGCCCCCATCCCACCCAGTTCGCTGACGGAGGTCGGCGGTGGAGGAGCGGTGCTGCCACCGGAGAGCACTGTTGCAGCCGATTCATGCTCAGAAGGTGTCTCGGCCGAACCTCTTGCAGGTGGGCGAACAGGCACAGAAGTCTGGTCGTGAGCGGCATCCATTCCCTTCGACGGTAGCACCACCCCGACGAACCGGCAACGCGGATGGCAGTCGGCTTTCCTTGGGCAAGTGCCGAGGGCAGAATAAGCGGACGCAGAAGGGCGGTACCTCCCCCCTGCCGATTGACCCTTTCCCGGAGCTTCAGAGATGCCCAGGCCAGCCGCCCCCTTCGCCCGCGTTGCCACGTGGTGTTTTGTCCTTGCCGGCATTTTTGCCCTCCTCGGCGCCGCGGCCGTGGCAGCCCCCTGGGTGGCGGCAACCGTCATCGCCGTTTTTTGTGGCATCACGCTGCTGGCAGCCGGCATTTCGCAGCTGGCGATGGCAGCGGGCACCTATTCTTGGCGGGGCTTCTGGGTCATGCTGCTGTGCGGCGGCCTGTCGACGCTGGCCGGTGCCGGCATGCTGGCACTGCCGAAAGCGGGCGTCGAGGCACTGGTGATCTTTCTGGGCCTGCTGCTGACTTTTGAGGCGGCGGCCAAACTTGCAGCGGCCTTCACCATTCGTGATGGCTTTCCATGGGGCTGGCTGCTGTTTGACGGTGTGGTGACAGGTGTTTTGGGCGGCATCCTGCTGACGAGCAGTCCTGCTTCTGCTGGCGTTCTGCTGGGCATCTTCGTTGGCATCAACCTGCTTTCAAGCGGCTTCACCTTCCTGGCCGTCGGCCTCCACTTGAGGCGAGCCGGCCAGCTGGCCTGACGCATTGATTTCTGAAAAAATCAAACGGAGTGGCGACGCCGACACAACCTATCGCCAGCATTCTCACGAGGCGCCGACAGGATGACACCGAGCCTGCCAGACCTACACGACACAACCACCACCCGGCGGCAATTCCTGCACGTAGCGACCGCGACAACCGCGGCGGTGCCACTGCTGGGCTCCAGCCACTTGGCTGCGGCACCTCCAGATCAGCCGGTGATCGATACTCACACCCATTTCTATGATCCCCGGCGACCGCAGGGTGTGCCTTTTCCGTCGAAGAAAGATTTGTTGCTCTACCGACCGGTCCTGCCGGAGGAATGGCAGCGGCTGGTCCAACCGCTGGGGGTGACCGGCACGGTTGTCGTCGAGGCAAGCCCCTGGCCAGAAGACAACCAGTGGCTGCTCGACCTGGCCGAGGGCCAGCAAAACCGACCTGGCATGCAGGGCATCGTCGGCGTGGTCGGCAATCTGCCGGTCGGCACGGCCGAGTTTGCGGGGCTGCTCAAGCGGTTTGCTGCCAATCCGTTATTCCGCGGCATCCGCGTCAACGGCAGCAAACTGTTGGCCGGGCTCGAACAGTCCGACTACCGCCGTGATCTCGGCCAGTTGGCAGACCGAGGCCTGGCCCTTGATGTCAACCATGGCCCCTCGTTTGCCGCCGCTACCGCGGCAGCCCGCGCAATTCCAGCACTCCGCATCGTGGTCGATCACATGGGCGGAGGCCGGATCGCAGGCACCAGCCCTGCTGCCGATTGGGCCAGGCAGGTGGAGACCGCTGCCGCCCGGCCAAACGTGTTTCTCAAGGTTTCAGCCCTGATCGAGTCTGCTTTTTATGCGCAGCCTCAGCCAGCCGACGGCAGTGAGCGGCCCGCACCGCCAACGGACCCTGGCTTTTACCGCCCTTGGGTCGAACACGTCTGGCGGGCCTTTGGACAAAAGCGGTTGCTGTTCGGCAGCAATTGGCCGGTCTCATTGCGGGCCGGCAGCTATGCCGATGTACTCGCGGTGATTCGCCCACTGGTCGGCGAGCATGGCCCTGAAGCTGAACGCTGGTTCTTTGCCGACGCCGCGCAGACCGCCTATCGCTGGCAGCAAGGCTGAGAAGCCTGCAGCGTGCTATCGGGTGAGGTACCATCTCAACCGTGCCGATGGCTTTTCCCAGAATAAGGATTTCTCCATGCCCTCCCACTCTCCTGTTGTCGCCGGACTTCTGTCGGCATTGATGCTTGCGATGGCTCTCCACTCTCTCCCGACCGCCAGTTCAGCGCCTGCTGAAACAAACTATGACGAATCGCTGGTCGGCCCATTTGTGCTGCCCGATGTACTCGCGGGACCGGATGAGGTTCCAGCCAGCTCAGAAGTAGCGTGGGAAAACACCTCACGGCCACATCAGTTCAAGCTTCTTGAAAAGTATGTCTATGGACGAAAACTGCCGCCCGTTCCGGTCGCGGTCCGCGGTGAAGTCGAGCGAGCCGAGGTCGATCTGGGCAGCACCAAGGGCGTACGGCTACAGGCAAAGCTACGGTTGGGAACGGCTGCTGATGCCCCAACCACCAGCGTTCTGCTCTACCTGCCGAAGACCAAGAAAAAAGTTCCTGTCTTCCTCAAGCTCAACTTCCGGGGCAATCAGGCTGAGACCGAGGACCCCGGCGTCTGGCTGCCGACCGGTTGGGTACCTGCCGATACACGAATCAAAGGCATCGTCGACAATCGGGCCACTGCTGCATCCCGCGGCGGTCTGCAGCGACGCTTTCCGGTCGCCCCCATGCTGGGCCGCGGCTATGGGATGGCCACTGCCTACTGCGGCGACTTCTTCCCTGATCGCCCCGACGGCCGTCCGCAGAGCGTCCTGGCAAGCCTCGACCGCCCAGTGACCGGCGACCTGCCCAAGGATGAGCCGGGGGCAATCGGTGCGTGGGCCTGGGGGCTGTCACGGATCCTCGACTGGTTAGTGACACTGCCCGAAGTGGACGGCAGCAAAGTGATCGTGGTCGGCCACTCGCGGCTCGGCAAGACCGCGCTTTGGGCCGGGGCTTGCGACGAGCGGTTCGCAATGGTCGTCTCCAACGACTCCGGCTGTGGTGGAGCCGCCCTCTCGCGGCGGAACTTTGGTGAAACGCTTACGGTGATCACGGAGCGTTTTCCGCACTGGTTCTGTCCAATGCTCACCGAGTATGCCGGCCGGGAAATTGAGCTGCCGTGCGATCAGCATGCGCTGCTTGCAATGGCCGCACCTCGGCCGCTTTATGTCGCCAGTGCTGAAGAGGACCGTTGGGCCGATCCGCGGGGTTGGCGAGACGATTGGCTATCACATCCGCAACGGCAGCCATGACCTGCTACCCTACGATTGGACGCAGTTTGCCGACTTCGCCGATCGGACCCTGCTGGGGAAAAAACGGCCGGCTGCAGAGGCTGCACCGCAGGCCGATGCCCGCAGCAACCAGTTGCTGGCTGAGTTCCAGCCCGACCAGTCAGCATTGCCGGTGTCCGCTCCAGCTGACGCGGTACAACTCATCGGCTCCGGTATTGAGCCGAAGTTCACCTCAATGGCAGGCGGCCCGATCAACTGGGAAGTCGAAGAGGGCACGCTCGTCGCCACCCGCACCAAGAGCCATGCCAACCACATCGTTTCAAGCGTGATGTTTGAGGATGCTGACATTCATGCCGAGTTCATGGTCTCGCCGCTGGCCCACGGCAACAGTGGACTCTATATCCACGGCCACTACGAAATGCAGATCTACGACTCATTCGGCGTCGAGGATTTTACCTCTCAGGACGAGGGCAGCCTCTACCGCTTTGCCAAGCCGCTGGTCAACGCCGCCCGGCCAGCCGGCGAATGGCAGGTCTACGACATTCGGTTCATCGCTCCGAAGCGGAACGCAGATGGCAGTCTGAAGTCGGCCGGCACCCTGAAGGCCTGGCTTAACGGACAGCTCGTGCAGGATGGGGTGACCTTCACCGCACCGCGGTCGCCCTACATCCCGTATCGACACGGCGTGACCGACTATCTACGGGGCGTCGAGAAGCAATTGA
>RFVE01000141.1 GCA_009922585.1 Planctomycetia bacterium | reverse complement strand
TGCCCCTGAGCCGGTCGATCCAAGTCCCGTTGTGCCTGAGCCGGCTGATCCCGCGGCACCCACCGGTTCGCTCTCGGCCGATTTCGGCGTCGTCAGTGACTGGGGGAGCGGCTTCACTGGCGAGGTGACAGTGAGCAATGGGAGTGACACCACGCTCGAAGGCTGGAACGTCTCGTTCGACTTCGCTGGTGAAATCAATTCGCTCTGGAATGGTGAAATTCTCAGCCGCAATGGCTCGACCTACACCGTCCGCGGTGCCAGCTGGAACGAGGGCATAGCCGCTGGTGGTTCAGTGAGCTTCGGCTTTACTGCCACACCCGGCGGCGCGGCGGCAGTGCTGGAGAACGTCATCGTCTCTGGGGTGAACAATGGGCCGGTCCCGGTCGAGCCAAGCCCGGCACCCGAGCCACTGCCTGCACCTCCTCCGGAGCCAGCCCCAGAACCAGCCCCAGAGCCGGATGATGGGAGCGGACAGGTCTTTGCCGTCAATCCCGCCGGGCCTGATATCGTCGGCTTTGATCCCGCAGTCGATCGACTCGACTTTGGCGAGATCTCGGTGCACAACCTGATTGTCGGCAAGACCGTGGCTGGTGAAGTGGCCATCATCAATCCCTGGGCCGGTGTCGTTGGCAACGAACACCTGCGACAGGATCTGGGCGGTGTTATCTCATGGGAACTCGGCGTTGGCCCACGGGAGGCTGGCACCGTCTATGTCCGCTCGCATGAATATGGCGTGCAGGAACGGGTGGACAACTTCGACCCGGCCGTCAACAAGCTGAGCTTCCTCTACTTCGGCACCCGGGAGCGGCTGTCAGTTGAAGACACGGCGGAGGGCGTGCTGATCTCGGTCGAACCGACCGGCCAGAGTGTGCTGCTGGCGGGTATCGCCATGGCCGAACTCGTACCGGCCAACATTGAATTCCACCACGACCAGATCGTGGAGGATCAGCTGGAGGTTCCGTTCGGGTACACCGTCGAGCAGGTGACGATGGTGAGCCGGTCGGCGCTGCTGACACCGCTAGCGCCGGAAGGGGCTATTACCGATGGTCACCAGACCAGCCCAGGCAGTGTCAATCCGCATGACGGGCATGATCATGACCATGGCGACATGCCGATGCCCACTGATCCGGTGATCACAGAGCCAGAACCAACCGATCCCGTGATGCCACCAATGGACGGCCATGACGGACATGACATGAACCCGCCGGCATCAACCGGTGAGTACATCGACATCACCACCTGGGGCATGTTCCATGACTCAAACGACAACTCGCACAGCGATGAGCTGGTGGGCGGTCGCACGGCCATCACCACCGAGGCCATGGATGCCTACAACAATCTCCGGGCCTTCCTCGGGCTGTCGGCACTCACGCTGGAAGATGTGGGGCAGTGGGCCTTCGCCGAGCAGCTCACCAACAACGCCGAAGCCTACGGCGACGACCTCAAGGGGGTCGGCCTCTACTATTCCATGCAGGGGGCAAAGGTCGGCTGGATCGCCCAAGAGGTCTATGACCCGCAGATTCTCGCTGACATCCAGCGGACAGCCCGGCTCGGTGAACCCGCTGAGGTGATGACGATGGTTCGCCAGTATGGTATCGACGGGTACGCCGACTTCCTCGAACAGAACGGCTTTGCCGACACGTTTATCAACACGCTCAAGATGGAGCCGCATTACGGTGGCTGGATGCATGGGCGAACCCACGGTTTCCGGTCGATTGAGGGTGTGGCAATCAATCACGACCTGAACCATCTGACCGTGCTTAGCTGGGATCAGACCCAGCCCTTCATGAACGACACCTTTGACTGGCCGCAGTGGCCCGCCCTCGATGTCTCTGACTCGGGCGTCATCGAGTACTACCAGAGCATGGTCGTGCTGGGCGATCCGGTCGGCCTCAATATGGAGTTTGTTGCCGGGCCAGCTGAGTCGCCTGTTTCGCCAACTGAGCCGGAAGTCACTGATCCTGTTGTGATTGACCCTGTAGTGACTGATCCGGTTGTCACCGATCCAGTTGTGACTGACCCGGTGCCTGAAGAACCAACTGCACCGGTCGCCCCGACTGACCCTTCGGCCCTGCCGATTGCCAGCCACGACAAGGTGCTGGCAGCCTACTTTCCTGAGTGGGGCATCTACGGCCGTGACTACCATCTGGCGGATGTGCCAGCTGATCAGCTGACTCATCTGATCTATGCCTTTGCTGATCTCACAGCAGAGGGCGAGATGACCCTATTTGATTCCTATGCCGCCACGGAGAAGCGGTTTAGTGCGGAAGACAGCGTGACCGGTGAGGCTGACCTCTGGTACTACCCACCGGAAGATCCTCGCAGTGAGCAGACTGTCTGGGGGAACTTCAACCAGTTGGCTCTCCTGAAAGAGCAGTATCCCCACCTCACGGTGAGTATCGCCGTGGGTGGCTGGACGCTCTCCGATCACTTCAGTTCGGTCACCTCAACCCAGGCCGGCCGTGACACCTTCTCTGATTCGATTGTCGAGTTCCTCACCACCTATCAGGTCTTCGATGGCATCGACTTCGACTGGGAATACCCGGGTGGTGGTGGTGAGGCGGGCAATTCGGTCAGCCCCGACGACGGGGCCAACTACGCCCTGCTGCTGGCAGACGTCCGGGCCAAGCTCGACGAGCTTGGCAGCCAGCTCGGCCGCACCTATGAAATTTCGGTCGCGTCACCGGCCGGACTCGACAAGATTGCCAATTTCAATTTGGCAGGCTTGGCTCCGTCGGTCGACTTCTTCAATGTCATGACCTACGACTTCCACGGCACCTGGGAGGATACGACTGGCCATCAGGCAGCCTTCACCGGTGACCCGAATGGCTATGACATCGAGACGGCCGTCTACGCCTACCTCGATGCCGGAGTTGCTCCTGAGCAGATTGTGCTGGGGGCCCCGCTTTACACGCGGGCCTGGAGTGGCGTGGCCGACGGAGGTGACGGTGGTTATGACGAGGCTGCCAGTGGGGCCGCCCCAGGGACGTTCGAAGCCGGCAATTATGACTACAAGGACCTGCTCAGCCAGATCAACGCCGGAGCCGGCTGGGAACTCTACTGGGACGATACTGCCCAGGCCAGCTACCTCTACAACGCCGACCTCGACATCTTCAGCTCGTTCGAGACCACCACCTCGATCGCCCTGAAGGCCGACTGGGCCGATGCCATGGGCCTGGGCGGCATGATGTTCTGGGATCTGTCGAACGACGCCACCGGCTCGCCCGACAGCCTGATCTCAGCCGCGTTCCGGTCAATGGTGCTGGAGGAGGACGTAGCGGAGATCAAAGCCGATTCCAGCCTACCCGACCCGACGATCATCGGCGGCGACGGCGAAATCGGCCCCCTGCCGCTCTAGCGTCACGGAAAGACCGGGCATCCTGCCCGGGTTTCCTTGGGCGGATGGATGTGAAGCCGAGGTTCGCATCCATCCGCGCCCGGCTCAATGGCGTCATCCTGCCGCCGGCTGGCAGGGGGGGGGCGGCTCGATTCGTCACATATGCTGCCGGTCCAGTCGGTTCCGCTCCCGGCTGCCAGAGACCACTTTGGTGATCACGCTGGACGAGGCGAAGGGGGCCGGCGAACGCTTGAAGAGCCTTGGGCCTATCCTTGCCCGGCGACGACGAGACTTCTGCCGCCCCCGAGCCAACGCTGGACCGGCTTGACCATCGGAATCGGGCATTTTTTGTAAGCAGCCGGCGGCCGAGCACATACACTGGCGGCATGCCGAAAAAAACTCCCGATAACGACTGGTTCATGCAGCAGGTCGAACTGGAGCAGTCCGGCCTTAGGGGGTTCATTCGCATGCTGGGCGTGCGGCCAGAATCGGTCGATGACATTGCTCAGGAGACATTCGTGGTGGCGTACAAAAAGCTCTCGATGTTCGAACGGGGCACCAATTTTGGGGCGTGGCTGCGGACCATCGCCAGGAACCTGGTTCGGAACGAACTGCGGCGGCAGGGGCGGCGGCGGGTGCTGGCCAACGAGGTGGCTGAGTTCCTACTCAGCCGTGCCGACGAGAAGGCCTCGCACCCCGCTGTCGAGGTCGAACAAGCTGAACAGCGAGACCAGCAGGTGGCAGCGCTGCGGGACTGCCTCCGGCAACTGCCGGAACGCAGCCGGCGGCTCGTCCAGCAGCGGTACTTCGAACAACTCTCACTCGGCGTCATTGCCGCTTACGAAAACACCAATGCCAATAACATCAGCCAGATCCTTTTCCGGCTCCGGGCTGCCCTGTCCAACTGCATTCAAGAACGGCTTAGCACCTCTCATCGCTGACGGCTCGCATCACTGAACGAAATTTTAAATTGGTCCTTTCCGCCAACATGCCACAATAGCAAACGCCCTCTCTCGTTTACGACGGCCCAATGCACGCTTCTTCCCGACCTGACGATCAGTCAAACGTCACCGCAACCCGCTGCGAGATGGCGATTGGAAGGCTTGTCGATGGTGAGCCGCTGCCAGGTGACGTGGCCTTCGTGGTCGATGCCCTCCGCCAGCATCCAGAAACAGTTGTCCGGTTCGAACAGCAGCTTTTGATCGACGCCTTGCTGTTGGATCAGGCCGGGCCCGACGCTGATGCCTTTGTTGATAGTGTTCGGGTCGCGATCGAAGCGGAAACAAGCCAGTTGGCGTTCGTGCAGAAAGTACGTGCGGCAATTTTCAAAACAGCGACGAGCCATCGGGCGAAACCCTCGCCCTCCAATCAATCGGCAGCAACTCAGTCGCTCTGGTCAGGACGGGCGATCCGGATGGTACTGGCCTGCTCCCTCCTGCTGGCCAGCCTTGTGGCGGGTGGCATCTGGAACGCAGCGGCAATTGGCGAACCGGTGTTGGTCGAAGTTGATCGCTCGGAGGGAACTGCTGCCTTTGCGGTCGGCGATAGGCTCAACCTGCGAACTCTCGTCCTTCCCGAGGGCAACATCGACCTGAAACTTGGCTCAGGGGTCCGGCTGGAATGCCAGGCACCACTGATGGCACGATTTGAACATCCGATGAGGCTTCATCTCTCCCGTGGCCGGGTCGACGTTGATGTGGGCGAAGACGGCTTCGGCTTTACGGTGGTGACGCCAGCTGGCGAAGTGGTTGATCTCGGCACCAAATTCTCAGTGAATGCATCTGCCGACGGTGAAGTTCGGGTAGCGGTTTTTTCAGGTCAGGTCGAACTGCGTCACAAGCAGTCCGGTGCGGTCAACTTGTTTGACGGCGAGGCGGTTCGCTTGACCAGATCACAGGCTCCCCGCCGGCTGCACAGTGTCGAAATCAGAAATCGGAGAGTCGGTGACAGCCGACAGACAGCTGTCATCAGCGGGGTTAGTGACAACGTTGAGGGCCCAAAAGTTCGCCGATTTTACGGACTCGTGCCCTGCGGCATGCGGGACGGCGTCAGGGCATTTCGCGACCGTCGAGAGACCCGTTGGGAGGCCGAGCCAGGAGATACCTTCCCGGAGGAACTCGTTGGTGCCGACTTGATTCAGCCCTTTCAGCAACACCGCTTCCGGCAGGACTTTCGGATGACCTTTGCCACGTCACAGGCCAGCAGGATCTACGTCTTCTACGATGCCCGATACAGTCCACCTGATTGGCTGGCCCGTGACTTCGTGAACACTGGCCGCCGGATTCTTTCATCTGGCTGGTCACCGAACACCGTTACCCGCGGACTGCAACCCGACGCCTGGGGAACCCTGGCAATTCCCCACAACATCTGGTGCCGCGACCTTATTCAACCGGCTACCGTCACGCTTGGTCCACCGGTCCTGCCCGAGCATGACCTCAACACAACCTCTGAATTCGAGGCAGTGCTCCCCTCCATGTATGGCATTGCCGTCCAGCCGATTGCGCCGCCGCCTGCCAATATCGGCAGCAAGAAGCCTGGACAGCCGCGGGCGAAGGCGATTCCGGTGGCAACCAAACAGTGACCCTTTTGCCTCGTTGAGGTGTGCTGCAATGGGTCAACCCGCAAGTGCCGCTGCCGTGCGGGCTCGATCAAGCGGCCACTCCACCCGGTAACCAGTAAGCGATGCGGCATAAATTGCCGCATTCATCTCGGTGAGCGTCAGCCCGGCAAACATGCCAGTCTCCGGCTCGCGGTCCGATTCAATCGCATCGAGCAGATCAGCGACCGCCCGTTGTCCCCAACTGGCTCTTTCTGCCCCACGATCGACGCCTTCCTCAGAAAGATCGGGTGCCAGCCCCTCGGGGCCGATCGGCGTCCAAGGGTAGGGCCGATTCATCCGCCAAGCCGGCGCGGCCCGAAAGTAAGCCTGCGGGACATGGTCGGGGCGGATGTGAATTTCGCCCTTGGTGCCCAGCAGTGTCAGGCCGAAATTGGGCTGCTTGAGCCCTGCCTCTCGAACACTGGCAAAATAGCCGGTGCAGCTGTCTGCCAGTCCAAAGCTGGCGGTGATGGCATCGCCGGCAATCGGCGGCAAGCCTTCCGGCCCCGGGGCAAGGTCACCAGCCTGAATAGGCTGCCCTTTGCTCGTGACCGTGGCGGCACACCACTGTGGGGCACCACCAAAGTGGGTCATCAGGTCGAGCACATGCGGCCCCAGCACCCAGAGGTCTTCACCGCCGCCACGGTGATCCTCT
>RFVE01000015.1 GCA_009922585.1 Planctomycetia bacterium | reverse complement strand
CCGCCGCTGCAGCGGCGGCAGCTCATTAATCAATCAATGGCGTTATCCTTTTGTTGTCGCTCTTCACACTGACCACTGAACGCCGAAGCAGCCAGAGTTTTTTGATGACCGATCGCTCCTGGATCTGGGCCTTTCCTGTCGCCTGCTGCCTTGTTGGAGCGACCGGGTTGCTGCTTGCGTTTGGGGCGTTGGTGACGACCTATGAAGCGGCTATGGCGGTCCCGGACTGGCCTGCGACCTACGGCCATAACATGTTTTTGTTCCCGTTGGGTGAATGGCTTTTCGGTCCCTGGGACCTGTTTCTTGAGCATGGTCACCGACTGCTCGGTGCGACAGTCGGGGGGATTACGCTGGTCTTAGCAGCTGTGGTCTGGGGCACCCGACAGCCAAGTGCGGTTCGTGCGTTGGCGGTGGCCGCCGTCATTCTGGTGGTCTTACAGGGGCTTCTGGGTGGTCTGAGGGTGCTTCTCGACGACAAAACAGTCGCCAAGGTTCATGCCTGTACAGGTCCGTTGTTCTTTGCGGTCACCGTGGGAATCGCGACGTTGTCATCGCCTTGGCTACGCGCAGGAGCATCCGCTCGCCGCCCCGCGCAGGTTGGAACGGCTCCACATCCAATGGGTGGCTGGTTGGCCGGTGGATTGCTGGTGTCAGCTTATGTGCAGCTTGTGGCTGGTGCTCAACTGCGGCATCTTGATGCGACGGTGAGTTACGTCGGTTTTCGATGGCTCGTGTTTTTGCACCTGGCTGGTGCTGTGGTCGTTACAGTCCTCAGTATCGCCGCTGCAAGCAGTGCCTTCGGTTTGCTGCCGCGCGGCTGGCAGAATGGTGGCCGGGCGACTGCGGAACGCTGGTGGTCACTGGTGATCGTTGGGCTCGTCTGCTGCCAGCTCGTTTTGGGGTGCCTTGCTTGGGTTGTGAGTTGGGGAATGCCTCTTGGTTTGCTTCCCGATTCGCTTGTCTCAGCGCTCCCTGAGCCGACCGGATTGACGGTTGCACGCAGTGGATTTTCTGCTGCCGTTGTGACCGGGCATGTGCTGCTCGGCATGTTTATTCTTGCAACCAGTGTCGTGCTTGCGATTGTCTCGGGCGGCATTCCGCAACTTGGGGCAGTTTCGGTTTCTTCCGGCAGGAGGGCCTGGGTATGAGCCGGCTGGCGACATCAACGGCCCCATCGCTCGGTGCGGGTTATCGAGAAAGTCTGATGAAGCCGCACGCCAACCATAGTACGGGTTCGCTTACCGCTGATGTCGCGGCATTGGTTCGGCCCCGTATTGCGATGATGGTGTTGGTGACAGTCTTTGCCGCAATGTGGCTTACCGCGACCCCTGGGACCCTTGCCTGGCTGCCAGTGCTGGCGGTGTTGCTGGGAACTGGGCTTGTGGCGGCGAGTTCGAGTGTTGCAAACCAGATTCTCGAACGAGAGAGTGACCGGCTGATGCCGCGGACGGCAAGTCGTCCGTTGGCCTCTGGGCGTCTTTCAGTAGCCCAGGGATGGTGGCTGACCGGAGCCAGTTTCGCGGTTGGATTGGGCTTTGTTGCCTGGGCCGGCAGCCCTGGGGCAGCAATTGTTGCCGCTCTGACCTGGTTGATTTACGTTATCGTCTACACTCCGCTGAAACGGGTTTCGCCTCTCAATACAGCAGTTGGTGCTGTTGCCGGTGCCTTACCTGTCGGTATTGGCTGGCTGGCGGCGGACGGACCAACGCGATTGCTGGCCGGTGATGCCGCCGGTGCCCTCGCTACGGCAGCTCTTGGAACGGTCCTCTACCTCTGGCAGTTTCCGCACTTCATGGCCATCGCGTGGCTCTATCGTCGGCAATATTCTGACGCTGGGTTACAGATGCTCACTGTTGCTGATCCGTCTGGTCTCCGGGCAGCGGGGCAGTCACTCGCGGCGGCGCTGGCTTTGGTACCAGTCAGCCTGGTGCTGGCCGTGCCGTCGGGCAGCATCCGGATGTTTCTCACGGCCGGGCTGGCTTCAATCGTTTATGCTTGCGGAGCAATTTGGTTCGCAATCAATCGTGATGATCGCTCGGCGAGGCGGCTCTTGCTGACCTCGCTTGCTGTATTGCTCGTGCTGATGGCAGCCGCCATTGGCTTCGGTGGACCGACTGACCGGTTGCTCGGTCCTTGATTCCGTCTGGATGCCGTACGTTTGTCTTTCCTCACTAATGCTTCCCGATCCCCTGCGACTTTTGCCATGAATGCCTCTGCCGCTTCAATTCCCCACGACGCCCACGGCCATCATGGGCCGGTGCTTCAGTACCAGCCCGGCCTGCCGCTTTCTCGTGGCAAATTGATAATGTGGCTTTTTCTTTCGACGGAAATCATGTTTTTTGCCGCGCTACTCGGCAGCTATGTAGTACTTCGATTTGGTGCCGCTGTCTGGCCAAAGCCGCACCATGTTCATCTCAGTGAGCCGATCGGTGCCTTCAATACGTTCGTGCTGATCTGCTCCAGTGTTACGGTGGTGCTCGCACTGGAGGCTGCCCGGGCCAACAAGCGGTCCCTGGCAAAAATCTGGATGCTAGCAACGCTGGTCCTCGGCGCATTCTTTCTTGGTATCAAGGCGTACGAGTACTCAGCCAAGTTCAGCCACGGCATTTATCCTGCGGCGCCGCGGGGTCTGATTTATGAGCGGCCCGATCTTTATTATGGGTCAGCTGTCAGGGCTCGGTTGAGTGATCCAGCCATTATCGAACAGATGAAAGAGTTGGATGCCCGGCCAGAGTCAGAACTCACGGCTGCAGAATTGACCGGTCGACGACGGCTGGCGCAGGTTCGTGAGATGGCAATGGCCGCTGACCAGCAGGCCTTTGATCTGGCAGTCATTGCCGATCAAGTAATGCCCCTGGCGGATGATGCGGCTGGAGGCCACGGTCATGGTGGCGGTCTCAATGAGACTTTTTCATGGCTGCAACTGCCAATCGTGATTCCTGGGGGCAACATGTGGGCAAGCACGTATTTTTTGCTCACGGGTTTCCACGCGATCCACGTCATTGTTGGCCTGATCGTTTTCGGCATTCTTTTGCTCTACGAACTTGGTCCGAAGCATGCGGGCATGATTGAAAATGCTGGCCTTTACTGGCATTTTGTGGACCTTGTCTGGATCTTTCTGTTTCCCCTTTTGTACCTGTTCTGAGTGCGACTGAACCGCTGGCTCGTCGCCAAGAAATCGTGAGACCACACCATGTCGACACCAAGCCCCAACGAATCCACTGCTTCCCATGGCCCGGTCACTGAACCGGGCTCACTTGTGGAGTCGCAGGCTGGAGGTGGCAGTACGTCAGCCGATCATCCTGCGGGTCATGGTGATGAAGATCATGGTGGGCTAGGGCTGTATCTTGCCGTCTTCGGTGCCCTCTGTTTTCTGACGACCATGTCGTTCTTCACCTATTCCTCGTACTGGCCCTGGAGGGATGAGCCTCAGGTGGGCTGGGCTTTCATGATGGCAGTCTCCTGCACGAAAGCGTTGCTAGTCGTCTTGTTCTTCATGCACGTGCTTTGGGAGGCAAATTGGAAGTATGTGCTGACGATCCCGGCAGCGATGATGGCAATTTTCTTGGCAATCATGCTCATTCCGGATATCGGATTGCGAAACCGTATGGTTGCCCAGGAACGCGCCCTTCACATGGCCAGGCCCGCCGACCTGCTTTTACTCGAGCAGGCCGCCAGTGCAGCCGAAGGGGAACCGCACCATGCGGATGATCATGACCACTGAGCGGCAACTGTATTTGCGACGAGATGGCTGGTTGACCGGTATTGTGATCGCCATGGCCGTGTTGGTGACACCTGGCTGCGGGTCACAGCAACCGGCAGGGATGGCGACTGATCTGCGGCCGAATGCGGCTGCCACACCGACCCCACGGTCGGTCCCGGAGCAGTCGCTGAAAGGTTTCAGTTGACCGACCAAGCGGGAGAGCCATTTGATTCGGCTTCGCTGGCTGGCAAGGTCTGGATGGGGAGCATCTTCTTTGCCAACTGCCCCGGACCGTGTTTTCGTGAGAATCAGGCCATCGCTGACATCATCCGGGAGATTGACAATCCAGATTTTGTCGCAGTCAGTCTTACATGTGACCCCGACAATGATACTCCGGAGGTGCTCGGTCATTACGCGGCTCGGTTTGAGGCCGACCAGAACCACTGGAAGTTTCTGACCGGTGATATGGCAGTCATCAAACGGGTGGGCATGGAGACGTTCAAGCTGCCAGTCGAGGTCGGTGTGCATTCGGAACGCGGGGTGGTTTTCGACCGCCAGGGCCGGATGCGGGGGAGTTATCACCTGCTTCAGGAAGACCGTGTACAGCGACTAAAGAAGCTCATCCGTGATGTGTTGGCGGAGGACTTGCCTTGAATGCTTTTGCACCGCTGCTTGCGGTCCATCCGCTGGCGACCCTGAACGCGGTGCTTAACGCGGTGGCTACTCTGCTACTGGCGGCTGGCTGGCTGTTCATCGCCCGCGGGCACTGGCGGGCGCATCGTGCGGCCATGGTGGCGGCTTTTCTTGTCTCGGCCTGTTTTCTCGTGTCTTACCTCACCTATCACTATCTGGTGGGGCATGTCAGCTTTGCGGGGCAGGGAACAGTACGACTTGTCTATCTGGGGATTTTGCTGACCCATATCGTGCTGGCAGTGGCTGTTCCGTTTCTGGCGATCGCAATGTTCGTGCTGGCCTGGCGGGGAAAGTGGCGACAGCATCGGCTTCTTGGGCGGGTCACCCTCCCAATCTGGTTGTACGTTTCAGTCACCGGGGTGGTCATCTATGCGATGGTCTATCACCTCTATCCAGCTCCGCCGGAGGCGCTCGCGGGCGGAATGCCGCCTATAATAAAGCCATGAGGATGCCTCGGATATATTTTGCTCTGGCTGTTGGCCTACTCGTCATGCTGGCGGGCGTGTCCGAAGCTTGTCCGACTTGCAAAGACGGACTCGCCGCTGCTGACTCGCAGGGAGCGAACATTGCCCGTGGGTACTTTTACAGCATCCTGCTCATGCTCGCGATGCCCTTCACGCTGGCAGGATCGTTCGGGCTCTATGTCTGGCGGGAGTTTCGGCGGCAGCAGCAGGCTGATCCGGGAGTTATCCCCTCGGCTGAGTTTGTCGGATCGAAGTCGGTCGCTGATGGCTTGGGCGACAACACCGGCTTTCGTCCGAGTTCGTCGTGAGACGGGCTGGCGGGCGGCAGCCTGATCGCTTCAGGCGAGAGCGGTCGCTGGCGGTTGCGGTACTCTTGGCGGTCGGCATGTTTCCGACTGCAGAAGCGCGACCGCTTGAGGAATATCTCTCCTCCTGGCAGCTTGTCGCAGCTGACCGTGAAGAACTCTCTGAGGTTTTGCCGGGGAGCGACTCCTTCGAGCCGCCGCTGTCCGCGCTGCGACTACTGGTCCGACTGCTCGATCGCCTGAAGGCTGCCCCGGCAGACTGGCAGCGGGCATGGCGGGAAGAAGCACTGCAGATTCCTGCCGCAGATCTGTCGAAGTATCGGCAGGATAGTCGTCCTGTGCGACTGGTAGGGCGGGCAGTTGAGGTCCGTCAGATTTCCCTACCCGATGAACTGGCGTTGATTGCTGGCCGCGCTACGTTGAGCTTCGTTCGGCTGAGGCAGGCTGAGGCGCCGGACGTCTGGCTCGTGGTTTCTGAGCGGCCAGCCGGGTGGCCGGCCGCCGGGCAGCTTGACGAGCAGGTTGCCAGTGAGGCCCTGCTGGCTGCCGGCCCAGCAACGCCGGGGCAGGGCGGGGCGACCATGCTGGCTGTCTCGCTGCGACTGTCCTGGTGGCCCGACACGCCGCTTGCCGATGCAGGCATGGACTATGGACTTTTTACCAGTGTTGTCGATGGTCAGCCGTTGGGTGCGGCAGAAGCAGAGGCTTTCTACCGTTGTCTGGCGGCTGGTAGGACGCTGATCGCAACGGCCGCAATGCGGCCTCAGCCACCGGCTGATCTGATACCACTCCTTGATCCGGCGGTGGACTGGTTTGCGACTCATCGCGGTGACCGGCTGGTGCTTGAGGGGACGGCTCGGCGAATTACCCGAATTCCGGTTGATTCGGATCGCTGGTGTGCTGTGATTGGTCAGGATCACTACTGGGAGATATTCCTCTTTGTTTCAACGCCACTGATCGAGATCGCCGGGGAGCAACAGGAGTCGTTTCCGGTGGTCTGCTGCTGTCTGGAACTGCCAGTGGGGCTTCCCACGGGTGACCGAATCACCGAGCGACTCCGGCTGGCAGGTTTTGGCTTCAAGCGGTACCGCTATGAAACACGACAGCAGCAGCCGGCACCTGATTCGATTCGCGAGTCCCCGCTCCTCTTGGGCGGTCGTCCGCTCTGGCTGCCGGCGGCAGTCCCGCCCCAGCTACCGGGATGGCTTCTGTGGTTCCCATCTGCCTTGGTGGTGGCCGCCATCCTGCTACTGCTGCTGCGAGTGGGGCAGCCTCGGCGTCGGTTGCCCATACCATTGCCCGACCGGATCGAGCTGCCACTGTCGGAGAGTGCAGACTTGCCTCCTCCGTTGGCCGAAAAACGAGAAATCGAGAAGGGGCCGCCGGTCAATCCGTGAAGAACGGTCAGCCGCGTGTCTGGCGAAGGCGGTCCGGAACCCTATTGCTGCGATGGGGCGGCTGACAGCGTGATCACCCCTTCGGCATGCAGGCTGCCTATTCTGCCTCGCTTTACGGGTGTGCGGCAACGAGCAGATAGCCACTGATCCTGCCATTGTCCGCCAGCTGGCACTCCGCTAGAACCCGCCTCGAGACCGCCGCCAAAGGCTGTCGCCTGGCCGAGGATCTGGAGGAGCCGTCGATGAAACAGGGTCTTACCAACTGTGAAAACCGTCCCATGGTGGCCGGCCGCATCGGGCTGGCCACGCCGCGGGAGCGAATGGCTCAGGCTCACTCAGTCCGTCTGTCGCCCGCGGCACAGGCAGGGGCAGGAGACCAAGTGTTTCTGCCGCTTGCGTACGAGTCGGGCTATGACTACCCGCTGCTCGTCTGGCTTCCTGACAGCCGTGACGACCGCTTCGACCTCGGTCGGGTGATGTCACGGCTTAGCCTGCGAAACTATCTGGCTGTCCGTGCCAGTGGAACCACCCCGGAGACCTGTTGGGCTGCCATCGAGCGGATGACCGACCGCTACAGCGTGCACCCACGACGGATTTATCTTGTCGGAGAGGGCGACGGTGGCGCGGCTGCCTTCCGAATCGCCTGTAGAGAGCCGGCAGCGTTTGCAGGAGTCGTTTCCGTCGCCGGTCGGTTTCCGCTCAATGAAGGTCTCTTCTGCCGGCTTGGTGGCGTCCGGAGCCTGCCCATGCTGCTCTGCTGTGCTGCTGAGCCGAACGGGGTGGCGGCCCCGACCGCCGCCGATGTCGATCGCACTCTCAGGCTGTTTCACGCCGCCGGGGGACAGCTTGGACTGCGGATTTATCCTGCTGTTGCTAATGCCGGGCGGTGCCTCTCTCGCAGCCGGGCGGTACTCCGGGATCTTGATCGCTGGGTCATGGACGATGTCAGTCGTGGCCCGCTGGCACTGGCTGCCGCTGGTGTTTAGTGCACGCCGTTCTCTCGTTACCACCTGCCGCCGAGTGGCGGCATCACCAATACCATCGAGGTCAGCATGAGACAGATTATTCCCACCCCTGCGGCTCGCCGCTCGGCCGGAACACCGACTCTTCGTTCACTCGTGGCGGCCGTCGTTGACGAACTCCAGCGGCAGGCGGCAGACAGCGACCGGCCGCTACCGCAATTGACCATTGATGTAGCAGTTGACCATCAGTTGCCGGCGGATGTGGCTGCCCTCCGGTCGCTGCTTGAACGGGGGCTGGGTGAGGCTGTGCGGGCGACTGCCGCCAGCGCGACCATGGCCCGGAATGCCGAGGTGGTTATCACCAGCGTTCAGTATTCCGATCGGCTCGAGCTTGAAATTGCCGATAGTGGCCCGGCCCGTGCCGAGCGACAGGCTACCGGAGGCCTGTTCGGCGATGGTATGGCGGCGGATGGCGCACGATCGCTGCTGGACCGGCTTGCTGCCGTAGTCCGGTTGGATGACTGCCCGGAGGGAGGCGTGGCCCTCACCCTTTCGATTCCGTTGGCAGTAGCGAGACGGGCGGCTGCCTGACCAAAAAACAGCGTGTCCGGATCCATGTTTTTTCCTGGAGGCCCGTCGATGGAGCCAGATCTCGCCGCCGAACCTGCCCGTCGGCCGGGGCTGACTCCGGTCCAAGTGATCGCCGCGGGCCTCGTGCTGGTGGCGGTTGGTGTTGCGGTCTGGGCGGTGCAAGACCGTCCCGTCGTCGTGTTCGAGGAGGTTGAGCTGTTGGCAGGAACCGTGCTGGCTCCTGCCGAACTTGCCCAAATGGAGGCGGTCTTTGACCGAGCCGAGCTCTCCGGGCATCGGGTGGAAGACGGACGGCTCTTGGTCAGCCGCAGGCGGCAGAGCGCCTACCTCAGGGCGCTTGTTGATGCCGGTGCCTTGCCTCCTGAATTCGGCGGTAGTCTACGGCGGGCCATTGAGAACGATAGCCCTTGGCGAAGCCAAGCGAGTCAGGCAGAGCGTCTGCGAATTGCCACTCAAGAAGAGCTTTCATTGGTGATCCGTACCATGCCGGGCATTGAGCAGGCAGCGGTACTGTACGACCTCGAAGTGGATGGTCGGCTGTTTCGCGAAGATCCTGTGGCAATTCAGACTGCCAGTGTGAGTGTTCGAACCGAACCGGGAGCCACTCTCGATGTCCACCGAGTGCAGGCCATTCGTGTGCTGGTGGCCTCGTCGATCGCAGGGCTTCGAGCCGATCGGGTGGCGGTGACTGATCTCCGCAGTGGCCAGGTCTATGACGGTCCATTGGTCTCGGATGCTGAATTGGTTGCTGGTGATCCCGAGCGAGCCCGTGCCGTTGCCTACGAACGGCATGTGACCGCGAAGATTCGCCAGGCACTTTCGTTCATTCCCAAGGTTGTTGTTGAGGTCAATGCATCGCCGGGCATGCCTCCCCCCACGGAGCAAGCCGCCCGGTCGGCAGCCCGCCTGCCACCGCGGGCGGCAGCCAATTCGCCGGCCACTCTGTCGGCCACTGATGCGGCATTCGACCCAAAGCCACCGCGAGAGCGGATCGTGCAGGTTTCAATTGCGATTCCTGAAGGTTACCTGCTGCAAGTTCGGGAACAGGTGCCGGGGGCAGGACCGGCGATGAACGATCCAACGTCCACTGAACTCGATCGACTGGAGCGACTCGTGGCTGGATTGGTTCCGATCAGTCCCCCGTGGAGTCGCGCCCAGGTGACCATCACCCGCTTTCCGGGGCATGGGGCGATGGCGACGCTACCGGTTGAGCCGCTCAAACCATCACGAGTTGGCCTGCCGACCGCTGGAGTTGGCACTGAACGAGCAGTTGCTCGTTCAGCAGAATCGGTCGACCGCATGCTGGCGGGGCTACCCCTTCCTGCAGATCGATCGATCGTGCTCGTTTTCAGCTTGGCAGTGGCGGTTATCGGTGGCTTGGCGTTGTTGCTCGGAAGATCGAAGCAGCCACTCCCAAGACCGGTGTCCGGTGGCCAGCGTGACGCGATCGACTGGTCAACTCTCAGGCGGCCCGGTTCCTTCGATACCCACGGGGAGGCTGCATGATTACTGGTAGTCAGCGTTCCCTTTGGCGTTGGTGCGAGCAGCCAATACCTGCTTGGGCGACGGTCGGTCGCGCATGCCGCGTAAGGTTTTGTGGCCTTCGCTGGCTCGCCTTGCTGGTGGCCCTGACAGTCGGACCGATCGTCGAAGCAAAGGGCGCTGAGCCTGGCCGTGTGCGGTCGGCAAGTATTCCGCTTGCACTTGAGCAGGCTGCAAAAGCGACGTCAGGTACTGACGGACAGAAAGACGATGCAGCCAGCCTGAGCGAACTGCCATTCGACTGGCAGGCTTGGGCGGTGGTGGTGCTGGCGGTTGCGGGCATTTTCGGCCTGCGATTTTTTAGCCGTCAACGGGCGCAGCCACTGCCGAAGGATGTTTTCGAACTGCTAGGTGAAGCGACGCTTGGGGGAGGCCAGCCGGTTCGGATCGTTCGGTTCGGCCCTAAGACCCTGCTCGTGACCAGCGGCAGCGGTGGCCCCCGAACACTGGCGGAATTGGATGATCCGCTCGCAACTGAATGGATTGCCGCTGCCTGCCGTGGCGACCGTACGCTGCGGGCCGTTCATGCACCGGCAGGGCCAAACGCGAAGGCTGGCAAGGATGCAGCCGGCTCAACGTCCAAGCCCTTTCCTGAGGTCAGTCAGCCGTTGAAACCAAGCCTTTCGCCTGCCGAGGTAGCCTGATGCACCAGTTCTGGTCGGTGGTCCGACTCGGGGCTTTGGGGTCAGCTGTTTGGCTTGCCTTCGTTGCCCTCGCGACCGCCGGTGAGTCCGACGTAGTGCCGCTCGGGCCAGCGATATCACCGGCAGCAGCCTTGAACCAGCCGGCAGTGCTTCCTGAGGTGGAGGCGGCAGCCGCCCCGTCGCCAGAGCAGCCGAAACCTTATGGAGATAGTGAGTCGGCGGTGCCCCTGCCTGCTGAGATGACGGCAGTGCTCGACCGTCGCTGGCTCGATCGGCTGTTGCCCGCGGCCATTACCTTCGGCGTGATGAGCCTAGCGCCGGCCTTGCTGCTCATGACCACTTGTTTTGTCCGGATGTCGGTTGTGCTTTCGCTGGTGCGGCAGGCGATCGGTACGACCAATCTGCCGTCGACTCAGATCATCACCTCCCTGGCCCTATTCCTCTCAGCGCTGGTGATGTGGCCGGTTTGGACTGCGGCCTATGAGGACGGAGTCAAACCCTATCAGGCAGGCACGGCATCGTGGCAGGAGGCATTCGGACAGGGCAGCCTGCCAATTCGGCGTTGGATGGCTGCACAGATTGAGGAGGCTGACAATCGCGACACGATTGCGCTATTTCTCAGTCGACACCCGAACGGCCCTCCCGAGGTCAGTAGCTATGACGATATTCCACTCGAGGTATTGCTGCCTGCTTTCCTCGTGAGCGAGCTTGAAGTGGCCTTCATGATTGGCTTCAGGATCCTGCTGCCATTTCTGGTGCTCGACTGTGTGGTTGCCACGCTGGTTGTCACGACCGGGCTGGTGATGCTGCCGCCAACCCTGGTATCGCTGCCTTTGAAGCTGCTTGTATTTGTCATGGCTGATGGCTGGACACTTGTTGTTCGCGGACTGCTCGATGGAGTGAGGCTTGCCGCCTCCTGAGTAAGCAGGTGGCAGCGTCTGGCATCGACTGCAGTGGCGTCAGTGCGGCACATAGATTCAGAGGGTTCCCATGGCCGGCATCGATCTTGTCCAGTTTGTGCGAACGGCACTTCTTGAGGGAGGGCTAGTCTTAACGCCCGTACTGGCAGCAGGATTTGGGGTGGCTCTTGTCATCGGCCTGCTGCAATCGGCAACCGGCATTCACGAGCCGCTTGTCGGCATGGTGCCCCGGTTGGTGGTGATCATGGTGATGGTGCTGCTCACTGGGGGCTGGATGCTTGAGCGGTTCGTGACGCTCTTCCAGGGAAGTGTTCTTGGTCCCTGAGCTAAATGCCCATGTCCCCGATGCTCGTTCCCGTTGCCCTTACCGTCCCATCAGTACCGGTGGAGCCGGCGGTCGCACTTGTCGTAGCAGGTCTGGCAGTCCGAGTGGCGGGGCTGCTGCTCGTGAGTGGCCAGCGGCTCTATCCAGGGCTCACGCCACAGGTGCGGTTGGGTCTGCTGCTGGTTGTCGCGGTGGCGACAGCACCGACCGCTATTGCTGCCAGCCAGTCGGCAGCTGAGCCATTGCCACCGCTTCCGTTGCTCTTCGGCTCAGAATTTCTTGTCGGCGCCGGGCTGGGTATTGCGGTGGACCTCCTTGTCTCCGCGGTTGCGGCTGCCGGTGCGATGCTTGCCGCGACGGCTGGGCTTGACTGGGCAGCAGCCTTCACACCCGGCAGTGAGGACCGGCCTGGTGTTGCCCGGCTCTGCGGCTGGCTTGGGTTCGCCGCTTTCGTTAGTGCAGGGGGACAGCGACTGGTTGTGAACGGCCTGCTGGAAAGCTGCTGGCGACTGCCAATTGGGCGCTTGGCTGGCCGCTTCGGCGACGTCGAGCTTCCACTGGCAGAAATGCTGATTGAGCTACCATCGGTCGGACTTTCCCTTGCTGTTTCGCTTGCCTTGCCAGTTCTCGTAGCGGTCCTAACGGCGCACGTGACAGCCGCGATCTGCCTGCGGACGGTTTCGTTTACTGCGGGCATTGGTTTGCTGCAGGGCGTGGCCGCTGTTGTCCTGCTTGGTGGGCTCTTGCTGGGCAGCCGCCAGTGGTCGGAGCAGGCTGGCCGATTGCTGATGCCGCCGCTTGAGGCGACATTTGCAGCAGTCACGGCACCCGGTTCTACCGAGGCTGCCGGCCTACAACGCGAGGAAATATCGCCATGACTGCCAACGGCGACCGTACCATTCCAGCAACGCCCCGCCGTCGCGAGGCTGCCCGCGAGCAGGGGCTCGCCCCGACGGCCGCCGCCATCAGCTGGCCGCTACTTGCAGCGTTTGTGTTGGCTGCGGTGCCCGGGTGGGTAAGGGCGACGACTGCCGCCACCGTCGCTGCGGTGCAGGCTGCTGCCGCTGGTGAGGCTGAAGAGGCTGGCCGTCACACGCTGGCCATGGTCGGACCAACTGCCATCGTTGTGCTGGCAGCCCTGGTGCTGCTGATCGGTGTCCGGCTGTTGGGCGATGGTGCCGGCTGGCGGCTGGGACGTGCCAGCTTCCAATTTTCACGAATTGATCCCTTTGCCGGCCTGCGTCGGCTGTTTTCGAGCAACGCGTTGCTTCGGAGCCTGCTTGCGGTGGTTGGATTGAGCGGACTGCTGGGAGTGGTTGGGGTGACGACGGGGCCGTTGGTTGCAGCGGTCCGAGATGCTCGGGCCAGCCTGCCGGGCCAGCAGCAGTTCTTCGTGCCATCGCTGGTGGCGGCGGAACGCTTCCTCTGGTGGTTTCTGGCAGCGGCAACACTGGTGGCTGTCGGCCAATGGCTCATCCAGCGAATTCTATTTGAACGCCGCATCAGGATGACGCCAGCGGAATTCCGGGAGGAACTGCGAAGCCTGCAGGCTGACCCAAAGATTCGGCGGACGCGGGGGCAGTAGCGATGCTCACACCCGCAGGTCGCTGGCGGCAACGCGGTTGGGGCAGGCTGCCAGTGCTTCGCTCACGGGGCCGTCGAGAAACTCATCGACCTGTGCCGCAGCCCGCCCCTCAAGCCCTTCGACCGTTACCGCCGCTGCCAAGTCAACACCGGCAAAGAGCGGATCGGCGGCGAGCCGTTCAACCAGATCGTTGTCGGCTCCCTCCCGGATGCGAGCGGTGGCTGCGTGGCTGTGCCGACGGATTGCCTCATGAAGTTCTTGCCGGTCGCCTCCGGCGGTGGTAGCGGCCATCAGCAGTCGCTCGCTGGCCAGAAAGGGTAGATGCTGTTCGAGATTGCGCCGGATACCGCCCGGCAACACCACGAGTCCGGCTGCAATGTTGGCATAGATGACCAACTGGGCATCGGTCGCCAGAAAGGCCTGAGGCAACACCAGTCTCCGAGCAGCCGAGTCGTCGAGCGTCCGCTCATACCACTGGACAGCCGCAGTCTGGCCGGCCGTCGGCTGTAGGCCCATCACGAAGCGGCCAAGGCTGCACATCCGCTCTGCCCGCATCGGATTCCGTTTGTAAGGCATCGCCGACGAGCCAACCTGGTCAGTCTCGAAGGGCTCTTCAAGTTCGTTCCAGGCTGCAGCCAGTCGTAGGTCATTGCCGGCCTTGTGAGTCGATTCAGCGATGCCACCGAGAGCAGCCAGCACCTGTGAGTCGATCTTGCGGGGGTAGGTCTGTCCGGTCACAGCATAGGATCCACCGAATCCGAGCTTTCTCGAGACGATGTCGTCGAGCTGCCGGACCTTGGCGTGGTCTCCCTGAAACAGCTCCAGGAAGCTTGCTTGGGTGCCGGTTGTTCCCTTTGTGCCTCGCGCTCGCAGAAGTGACCGGCGGTGGCGGAGTTCCTCAAGATCGAGCAGAAGGTCCTGAATCCAGAGGCAGATCCGCTTGCCGATGGTGGTTGGCTGAGCCGGCTGCAGATGGGTCCGGCCAAGGCAGATGACGCTCCGATTCTCGCGTGCCCGTGCCGCAAGTTGTTCGATGACGCCGGCCATTCTCGCGATGATCAGGTCGAGTGACTCGGCAATCAGAACGAGGTCGGTGTTGTCGGTAACGAAGGCGCTGGTTGCTCCCAGATGAAGAATTGGCCGGGCTGACGGGCAGTCGTCGCCGAAGGTATGCAGGTGCGCAAAGACGTCGTGCCGCGTCTGCTTTTCATAGGTGGCTGCCTTAGCGAAGTCGACCGTGTCAAGATGGGCCCGCATCTCGTCAAGCTGAGCAGCGGAAATAGGCAGGCCGAGTTCAGCCTCTGCTTCAGCCAATGCCAGCCACATCCTCCGCCACCAACCGTAGCGATGGCCGTCGCTCCAGATGTCTGCCATTTCAGCCGATGCGTAACGGGCCGCTAGCGGATTACTCCAGCGGTTCCGAGGTGGGGTCCGTTCAGCTGCGTCGGCTCTGGTCATCGGGGGGCTCCAGGGGGGCGTGGTCGGCTGGTGGCCGCCGGTGGTGGGCCTGCCATCATGCAAAAGAATCGCTCGAGGGCCAGCCGGGCGCGCAGACCGCGTGAAGATTCGGCCTTGAGCGACCGATCAAGTTCTGCCAGCCAGCCGGGGAGCTCGCGACAGCGGCGGCTCCCGAGATGTCTCAGGGCTCGCTCCGCCTCAGCGAGTGCCTTGGGCCAGGCTGCCACTCCAGCTTCCCGGAGTGCAGCCTCAATACCAGCGGGTCGATCTGGCCCAGCCAGCAGCCGGGCAGTGGTGGCATACCTTCTGAAGACCGAGGCCGCCTGCGCTGAGAGACCGACCGGGCTTTCGCCCGCATCCAAAAGACTGCCGAGCAAAGTCACCGCTTCAGCGGTCTGGCCGGCTGCGGCGGCATTGAGCATCTCCCAAGCGGTGCGCTGATTACCAGTTCCTCCCAGGGCATCGACTGCTTCCGGGGCAATCACCCGCCGGTCCGTTGCTGGGCAGGCCGCTGCCAGGCTACCGACTGCCTGGTCGACCTGCCCCAGATCGTTCCCGAGTCGTTCCAGAAGCCTGCTGGCAGCGGCGGCAGAGAGGTCAGCCTGATGACTGTGCTTGGCCCACTTTCGCAGCCAGCCGCTCAGGTTGAAGCGGGCCGGCACGCTGACGTCAATCTGTAGTCCGTGACGGCCAACTGCCTTGGCCAGCCGGGTGGTGGCGGGAAAACTCTTCACCTCGAGGATCACCAGCCCACGGTTGCCACGCGGTCGGTTGGCAATTCTTTCGAGCAGATCGCGGGTGGACGAAACAAAGCTGTCGGCCCGGCGAACTACGGCCACCCTGGTTGCTGTCGCGAACATCGGAGCGGTGGCCGCCTCATCGAGCACATCACGGGGGTCGGCCTGTTCATCTCCCGAGAACTCACGCCAGGCCCAACTGCGGTCTTCCTCTGAAGGGCAGAAAATGTCGCGAAGCTGATGCAACAGGTGTCGGCTAACGAATGGGCAGTCTCCAGCCAGCACAATTACCGCTGGTGCGTCAGCCGGTGGTTCAGCCGCTGTGGCCAGTGCAGCGGGATCGAGCATCAGGTCGAGGCCACAGAGGCCAGCAGACTGCTTTGCCATGAACACGTCTCCGATTCGACTCAAGCTCCGGTTCCCTCAGTGTAGCCGGAGTTCTCGTCGTCGGATCGCACATCGGGAAAGCGAATAAAAGTCCGCTTTTGCTTCCTGAACGTCCCGAGGTTTACGTCGGGATGGGTGGGCGCGGATTCCATTCCCTCGCTGAGGAGATAACCCACGAAATACCACCGGGCGAACCAAGCCCGTCAATCGGTTTCGCCATCAGCAGGGAGCGCTAGCGGGCTTCCCAGCGTGCCGGTGAAGCGAGCCGTTCGTACCGCCACCGGCTCGGCACTGATTCGCTCACCGATATTTCCCGCCGCATCGGGCATCTCGACCCGAACAAACACCCGGCTAGGAAGTGTGCGATGAGGCTGCCAACGATAGCTGCCGACCGTTGGTTGGGCTGAAGCGATCGTGGCCCACGGTCCGGACGCGTGTGGTGAATAGGACAGCCGAACACGGTCAGGGAGCGCCAATACATCTTCACAATGGTAGGAGATCAGAAACTCACCGACCGCCCCACCGGGTACTGGCTCGACATCCAACTGCGTTACCTGCGGTGGGGTTTCGTCGATACCAATCCAACTGGCAGGCTCGTCACCCGGACGTGGCCCAAGTGGCTCACCTGGCAGGTCTCGAACAATCTCAAGTCGACAGCCATAAAGTCCTTCGACTGGGAATTCAACCGTGATTGGACTCGCAGTGTCGTCATCGACAGCAGTTCGCTGCCAGGAACCGCCGGCATCTTGTGTGGTCCAGAGTTCAACACGGAATGGTCCTTCGAGATCAGCAGGAATGACAAAGTCGTACTGCCAACGGAACTGGCGGGACTGCAGAAGGTGCAGAGGCCGGCCACGGTATTCGGCTGTATGCGAAGCGGTCTGTCGACTAGTTTCCGCCAAGAGCACCTCGGCAAGAGACGGCTGGCCAACACGAATAATTGGCTGCTCGGACGGGGCCAGTGTTCCGCTGGTGGTCGCGAATGCGGCGTCCTCTCTCAATTGGCTACCGGCCTGCGAGTTGAAGGTGGGTGGGCCGCCATTTGACCACGGCTTGCCGGCGTCGGCTCGCCAGGCCACATCGGTCAGTTCGCGAGAGTTCGTCCGGCGGTCGGCATCAGTATTTTTCCCACTGCTGACGACTGGAGACGTTGCCGGGTTGGGAACCATGACTGAGGTGATCGTTCGGCCGTTGGTATCACGGGGGGTATCAGGGTCGTTGGGCAGAATTGGGGCTTGGATCTCACTGGCGAGATCTGCTTGAGTGACGCCGGGATCCGAAGGCAGTAGTGAGAATTGCTGGCTGGTGCTGTGACCACCTGCGTCGGTGACTTCTATCCGTACCGCCAAGCCGTTGACCTCTTGTCCTGCCCACCAGATCTCCTCACCGATCAAGTGTGCTGGTGATTGGCGAGCAAGAACCGGCTCAGCGGCAATTGTCTTCCATTCGCCGCCTGCAAGGCGGTAAGCGAAATTGATCGCATCCATCGCGATCGAGTCATCGGCCGCAGCGTAGCGACAGATGATTTCGCCATCTGTGCCCTTCCAGACTCGGCCTGCCAGCCGGGGGGCCGCTGCATCGACAAGCACGCGAAGGTCAGGCCCCTCTCCCCCACGGGCCCGATTCTCTCGATCGATAGCCCTGATCCGGAACCAATATTCACCATCGGTGTCGGCCCGGTAGGCGATTGAGCTATCGGTCGGAGTCGCTTGGCCGGCGACTGACCAGGTGAGACCGAAGTCTCGGGAAGCATGAAGCTCAACCCGCGTCGCGGCGGCGTCAGGTGTGGTTGGCTTTGGCAGCCGGAACGGAATCGCGAAGACCCGCTGACTGGTCCTGACCAATTCGGGCAGGCCGGATGGCTCGCCTGCGGACTGTCCAGCGACAGCCAGGAGCCCCCAAAATGCCAGGTGCCAGCTGGAGAAACGGAGATTTCTGAAGCAAACCATCGATTCTTCCGAGTGGGCGTCCAAAGTCCTCTTCGGGTGGTATCGACCGTTTGTTTCCGAAAATCGCATTTTTTCGATAAAATGCGGATAATTGGATGCCGCCCTGCCGGGATGGTGATTCGGCTGACTGACTGATAGCGTCTTCGTCGCCCATCTAGGCTTTCTGGGCAGGACAGGAGGCGGGAGCAAACGCAGTTCCGGCGGGCATTATGGGCTGCATTGCCTCGGTGTTCAATGAATCACCGCAGAGGGAGTCGCCGTCGTGGTGTCGTTTCTTGTGAGTTCGTTGCTGCTGATTGCCCTCGTTGCCGGCGGGATCGCCGCGATCGTCGCGACCCGCGAAAAGCTACGCGGTGTTGGTGCCGATCGTGGCGATTGCGACGAAACGTGGGAGCGGACGCTGGCCGAATATAAAAATCTCCGGGATCGGGGTGTGCTGAGCGAGGACGAATACCGAAGAATAAAAACATTCGTCGACCCGTCCGCGCGGACACTCGTGACGAATGCAGATGAGCCGTCCGCCATTTCTGCGGAGCGGACGACAACAGAGGACTGGAGGAATTGAATCGATGCCATCCGGAAAAGACGCCAGTGGGATCGGACGCCGGGGAACCGGCGGGACGACCAAGAAGAATGCCTTCTGCTCGTTCTGCCGAAAGAGTTACCGGGACGTCGGCCCGCTCGTCGAAGGGCCAGGGGATGTCTACATCTGCGGCGAATGCATCGAACTCTGTCAATCGATTCTCGATCAAGAGAAACGCCGGCGTGGAAGCAGTAAGCAACTCTTCACTTCGATTCCCTCACCGCGTGAGATTGTTGGTCATCTTGATCAGTATGTGATCGGCCAGCATCATGCCAAGCGAGTGCTCTCAGTCGCGGTCCACAGCCATTACAAGCGACTGATGCTTGCAGCTGAAGGCAGCGACGTCGATGTTGAGAAGTCGAACATCCTGCTAATCGGGCCGACCGGCTGTGGGAAGACGCTGTTGGCTAAAACCCTCGCCAAGATCCTCGATGTTCCCTTTGCCATCGGCGACGCAACCACACTGACCGAGGCTGGCTATGTCGGTGAGGATGTTGAAAACCTGCTGCTCAAACTGCTCAGCGCGGCTGATTTCGACATTGAAGCGGCCCAGCGGGGCGTGCTCTACATCGACGAGATCGATAAGATCGGCAAGACTAGCCAGAACGTATCGATTACCCGTGATGTCTCGGGTGAGGGAGTGCAGCAGGCACTTCTCAAGATGTTGGAGGGAACAGTTGCCAATGTGCCTCCCCAGGGGGGGCGGAAGCACCCTGAGCAGCAGTATATCCAAATCGATACGTCCAACATCCTCTTCATTTGTGGTGGTACCTTTGTCGGCATGGACAAGATCATCGCCCGGCGGCTCGGAAAGCGGACAATCGGTTTTGGCCAGCCGAGTGGCTTCAACGGTGATGCTGACCTGGCTGAACTGCTGCCGCAAATTGACTCAGACGACATTCTTGAGTTCGGCCTGATCCCTGAATTGGTCGGCCGGTTGCCGGTGATATCATCGCTGCAGCCGCTCAATGCTGAGGCACTTGTACGAGTGTTGCTGGAGCCCCGTAATGCTCTGGTGAAGCAGTATCAGAAGCTCTTCGAAATGGAGAACTGCAAGCTCGAGTTCACCGATGACGCCCTGCTGGCAATCGCTCGGCGGGCTCTGAAGAAGGAGACCGGTGCCCGCGGGCTGCGGTCGATCATGGAAGACGTGATGCTCGATGTGATGTTTGATCTACCCGAGCATGCTGGGAGCAGTTACCTGGTTGAGGCAGCTCACGTCGACGACAAGCAACCACTGCTGCCGATCCGTGAGGCCCGGCCGAAGAGTGCCTGAACACTTGTCAGGAAGCGAGCCGGTTGAGGGCAGCAATTCCGCGGTCAAGCATCGTGTCGTTGACGGTATATGAAAGCCGGAAATGGCTGTCAGCAGTTCCGAACACGGTGCCGGGCACCACGAGCAGTTGTTCTTCTGCAACTGCTCGTTCAGCAAAGGCCTTGCCAGATCCACCGGGGGCCTCGGGGTAAAGGTAGAAGGCGCCGCCCGGACGGGTGAATCGATAGCGGCCTTCAAGGCCGGCGATCAGCTTGTCACGTTTGCGTCGGCATTCCGCCAGTGGCACCGACATGTCGCAGTCGAGGGCGGCGACCGCGGCCCATTGGCCCACCTGCGGCGCGCACACAAAGGTGTATTGCTGGAGAGTCGTGCAGGCATCGATAATTTCAGGGGGCCCATGGACCCAGCCAACCCGCCAGCCGGTCATGGCGTGTGATTTGGAGAAGCCGTCGAGCACGACAACCCGGTCGCTAAAGCTCGCCGCTGAGACAAAGGGGGTGTCATAGCAGTAGCGTCCGTAGAGTTCGTCACTGACCAGCGTCAGGCCACTCGCGTCTGCAAGTTTCGCCAAGGCCTGCAGAGTCTCGGCAGGCACCACCATGCCGGTTGGATTGTTGGGGCTGTTGAGCAGGATCGCCCGGGTCTGGGGGCTGATGGCAGCGGCCACCCGATCGATATCGATTGTGAACGAGGGGGCAGTGTCAATTGCCACGCAGCGGCCGCCGAGAAACTCAATCAGCGGCCTGTACATCACAAAGGCTGGCTCGAAGATGATCACGTCGTCGCCGGGATCGATCAATGTCATCAGCGTCAGCACCAATCCGCCACTTGTTCCACTCGTGACACAGAGAGCTCGCTCGGGCTGACAGAGCTGCCGCCGAGCCTCCTGCTCAAGACGTTCCCGTAGTTCAGGAATGCCCTGCGTGACCGTGTAGCCGTTTTTGCCGGCATGAGTTGCCCCGCAGGCCGCATCCTGGGCGGCCTGTGGCATTGGGAAATCGGGCTGCCCAATTGACAGATTAATTGGATCGGGCAGCGTTCGCATCAGGTCAAAGACCCGCCGAATTCCCGAGGAGTCAAAGGCTGCGGCCCGCCTAGAGATGACGGGGCGGCCAGGGTCAGCGGAAATGTTCACTCGACGTCAGCTACCTGCGGCAGCCTTGCCGCTGAAGATCTTGTCAAGTTCCTCACCCAGTCGCTCACCGCGAGCATTGAGCGTAATGACATTTCCGTCTTGGCCGATCAGGATCACCGTGGGAATTCCACTGATGCCGTAATAGGTTGCCAATGGGTGCTGCCACCCGGCTCCCTCTGACGGTTCAAACAGAATTGGCCAGGGGATCTTTCGGTCGCCGACAAACTTTTCGAGGGCGGACCGATCCTGATCCAGGCTAATGCCAACCACCTCGAAACCGCGGTCATGGTACTTTTTGTATTGCTCCAGCACATTTGGGATTTCAGCCACGCAGGGGCCACACCAGGTGGCCCAGAAGTCGACCAGTACCACCTTGCCGGCGAGTGTCTGCTGGTCGAATGGCTTGCCGTTGAGCAGGGTGCCGGTTATTTCCATGGGGTTACCAGGGAGCGATAGCCGGCGCAGGGTGCCGGCAAAGCTTGCGCCCATTTGCTGGATACTCTCGTTACTGCTGGCGGCAAAGATCGGGCCAAAGGTTTCGTAGGCTTCCCGGGCAGCAGCCTCTCCCCCTGGCATGTGCTCAAACGCGCTGGCTAGTTGCATGGCAAGCCCTGCGGTGGCCGAGTCATTCGGGTTGGTCTCAAGTAACTGCTTGGTTTGCCCAATCAGGCCAGCTGCAGCAGCAATGTCACGTTTGGCGAACAGCTCCTGAGCCTCGGCAACCAGCAGCAGGCGTTTCGCCTCCATCACCAGTGCGGGTGAGTTGCTGTTCACGAGTGATGTGGCGAACTGGTTGAGCACGGTCCCGGCAGCTTGGTCACCGAGACGGCTGAGCATCATGAGGCTCTCCAGCTTGGCAGTCGCCAACTCTTCATAAGCTTCGTCGGTTGGCTGGATTTGGACCAGTGCTTTGTCAGCAGCGGCGACCGTGGCGGTGGCGACCTGCTTCATGTATTCCATCATCTGTTGCCTGGATGATGGCTGCACGTTGTTCTGCTTGATCGAGCCGATGTATTCCAGCAACTCTGCCGGTGTGCCGTCCGGAACTGGTGGCAGCTTGAACTGACCGCCAGCCTGCTGGCCAGCCGCCGGAGGGTCGGCCGCCAGTGTTCGATCCGGCCGCAGGGCGGTGCATAGGGCTGTCAGCATAAGGGCGTAGCCCAGGAGCAGGCAGAGCGGGGCAGGGGAGCGAACCATCGTGGGCCTCGTGTACGTGCGGAAACAAAGGGGTGCAAGAAAGACGGAAAACGAGAGAAGCCTCTCTCGCTGACCAGAAAGCCTACTCCCGGGAACGCTGCTGCCGCAATTGGGAGTTACGGGCCTAACAGGCTTTTGAATGTCCAATGCCCGATCGGAGCCGTCGGGTAAGGGGCGGCGGTGAATCAACGGACAATGGTTCGAAATCGCACAAATCCCCCAGCGCCGACCGGAAGTGGTTCAAGCAGTCGCCAGGAGAGCCTCAAGCCGCCTGTTGTGGCGGCTTCAGCGTCGATCTCGGCGGGCAGGCTCGCCGCTGGCGAGGATGGGATTAGTTCGAGCCGCTCGGGCAGCACATCGATCACCACGATGTCGGTGAGCGGCACATCACCTGAATTGAGGAAGGCGATCGTGAAGTCAAGTTCTTCACCAACCCGTACCGCATCGCTCCCGGCTCGCTTGCAGAGTGTCAGTTCAGCCCGACCGGGCGATTCCACCCGGAGCGTTGCAGTTCCTTGGCCAGCCGAGACAACGGTAGCCGCCCGTTCGTTGAGCAGTGCATTGGCCGCCGTGAGGCGGGTCCAGGCGATTGGTACGTCGAGCCCGACCGTCTCAGCCAAACGTTCCCGGCGGCCAGCCGACTCAGGCTGCAGTTCTCCAGCGCGTTCGGCCGGTCGCAGTTCACCCAGTGATTCCTTGGGCAGGGCGGCAGCATCGACACCGAGCGGGCCTGAACGCTCTTCGACTGCCAGTCCCATCCGGGCCTTGCGGGCGGCGCGAACCGCGACCTGTTGCCCTGCAGCAGTGACCGGCTGAAGTGATCGTTCATTCGCCAGGCTGGTGTCAGTGGTCAGGCCGCCCGGTCCAAGCGGAAGCGTCTCTTCAACGAGTCGGACAATCTGCCTGACTGATCCGAACCGCGGCGAGTAGACACATTCGCAATTGGCGACCGCCAGTTTTGTTTTAGAGGTAATCGTTGCGACCGTCACCGGTGTATCTGCGTCAGGTCGGTAGCGGGCTACTGTGTCGCCTGCTGAGAGTCCGGCAATGTCGAATCGGCCCTCTGGACGGGCTCGCTCGAACCAGTCGCCACCGTCACAGATCGGTGGTGGCACGATTGCTTGCTGATGCCCAACGGGGAGCAGTACCGGCCATTCCTCGCACGAGTTACCTCCTGCCAGTGAGTGCAGCCGTGTAGATGACGACGCCAAAGGTGTCCGATTGCCGAGTGTCAGCAGGGTGATCGGATCGCCGAGGGTGCGGGCTACTTCAAGGCAGTCATCACCGGGCCGGACATCGAACCAGCGGCTGGCGAGGACGTCGGCTGCCTCAGGCTCGTGCGAGACGTAGACTGCACGTTTGACGTGGCTGCCGGCCGCTGCCTCATCGAGATCATCTGGATCGATGACCAGTTCGATCGGGAATCGCCAGCGCTGGCCGGGCGGTGCGGCAAGTGCCGCGAGCACCAGCACCGATGGATAGAGTTCATCCGCAGGCCGCCCCGGAAGCCCGCTCAGCCGTAGCCGATAGCTGCGGCCGGGGATCAGCCCGACGCGGGCAGGCAACCGTTGTGGAGGTGACCAACCGTCGGCAGTCTCGACAGCCAGTTCCAGCCCTACCGGGCCGCGAATTTCCAGCGGTTGCAGAAAGGCCGACACCTCATCCGGACGGGGACCGAACTGCGGGAGGCGGACGTTGCCAATCGCTCCCGGTTCAGTGCTCGCGGCAACGTCGGCTGTCCGACTGGGGTTTATTGGATCGGCGGCATGTGCTGATCCAAGTCCCACGGTCAGTCCGGCCATCACCAGCGTTCCGCCAAGAACCCGCAGCGCGGACCCTGTCCGGATAGAGGCGTCATTGTCGTTTTGCGGAGAAATCCTTTCATGGCCTTCGCCCGCCAGTTCGGGCAAAAAGCCGTTTGAGTGGTCACCCCCCAAAACCATCAGGGGGTTTTGGGTTTGCTGAGCACCGCACGATGTTGCGGCAGATTTTTTCCACATTCTGTTCGTCATGGGTGTCGTGTCGTCGATGAAGTCGGCTGGCGGTTGGGGTCGCCACGAGCACCCGACCATCGTTCAAGGCACGGCTGGTGCACCGCTGGGGTTGTCTCAGAAGGGGGGTGGCTCTGGTGGACAGTCGTCCCGGCAGATAATGGCGGCCTCAGCGTCGGCGTCAGGACCACCGTTGTCGATCCAGCGGGTCCGGTCTTCGCGTGGCTGTTTGAGGTGGATCTTGGGAATGTCGGAACGTTCAGCGACGTAGGCCCGCGTGGCCGGTTTCGGATAGCTGATCCCAGGCGACTGTTGTACGTGGAGCTTCATCTGACGCGTTGGGCCGGGCAGACTCGTCCGAGTGTGGTTGGTAATGGTGTGCTTCTGGAGACCAGCCGGAATGCCCAGCGGCACGTGGGCCGGGCCGGGGAGGCCGATGGGAGTGCCGGTGATTGGCATGCCGTAAGTGGGGGCGGTCATGCCGGCGACGAAAGCCGGCGGCAGTTGGCCGGGATCACCTCCGCAGGGCATGCCCAATGGCATTCCTGCCGTCATGCCTCCAGCAGCGCCGGCTGCCACCGCTCCGTCGATCACGGGTGATTCAAGATCCTTGTTTCCGATCCGGATGATCGCCAGGATCGAGCCCCGACGATCCGCCTCGACTACTGGATCGACCCCCGGATCGAGTCGTGTGCTTACCAGTGTCTCGACACCGGCTACTGCGAGTTCCTGGTAGTCAGGGTCGGGCAGATAGACCACCTTGGTGACGAAGTTCCCGGTGGTAACCTGATCAAGATCTTCGTCAGCGAGCTGGACCGGTACAGTATTGTGGGCGATGAAGGCAGCCGTTCGCGGAGTCACCGGGGCGACCTCCAGCGTCGGGTAGAGTTCGACACCTTCCCGGCCCGGTATGTTGGTGAGCTTGAGTCGATAGATTGCCCCCTGCGGAAAGTCATAGCGACCAGGAGCCACCAGGGGTGTCGAGTCAAATCCGCCTGATGTGCTGACGTCCCAGGTGATCTGCATGCCGTCGGGGCCGATGAAGCCGATCTGCGACATCGCCTGGATGGGACCATGGACGAACCCGCCTTCTGGCATCATCCCCTCCGGGCTACCTGGAGGGAGCATCTCTTCATAGCCCACGGGTCGAATAATGCCCGGGCCAGGGCCATCAACGCCTGGGCCGGGATGGGCCAGCATCGCTGGGGGAGGCAGCACATTGGACTTCGGTTGAGCGACCGGACGCAGGTCTGCCAGGCCGGTAAGGGGCGAGTTGGCCGGGATGTGGCAGCCCGTCAAGGCGGTGGCCAGGGAGAGGCCGACCAGTTTTTGCAGATGTCTGTTCCGTCTCACGTCGGTGCCTCCAAGGCTTAGGAAACCGGTTCGAGTTTGTGGTGCTTTGAGGTTATTTCCGGGCAATCGGCGTAGGGGAGAAAGGGCCGGATGGCGTACACTGGCACTGCTCCGAAACGCCGGCTGTCGGCGGATCACCTACCGCGCCTGCGGATATGTCGTCCTTTCCGGATCAAAATCTTTGGGAAAACCGGCAAACTTTCTCCAATTAGTGACACCGACACGATCAGAAAGTCTGTCTTGTCGCCGTTTTTTTCTGCGGTGTCTGCTTGCTGTTGGCGCGCTTGTCTGGGGGCTTCCGATCTTTCCCGTCGGTCGCTGTCGGGCGCAGCAACCCTCCGGCAGCAGCGTGTACCAGCGGGCAGCCGGTGGGCAGCCGTTGTCAGCCGGCCAGCCCGAGCGAATTGTGGCGGCAATGCTTGCCGAACTGGGCCGAATGGAATCGATTTCAGCCCGGGTGCGGCAACGGACTAGGGTCGGGGGCAGGGTGCTGGTGGGAACTGGCCGTTATCTCCAGCAGGGCAGGGGGGAGGAACAGCGGTTCCGGCTCGAGACGGTCATCGAGGCTGACACCGAGCGATTTGAGCTGCTTGAGCTTTCCGATGGGCTCTCGTTCTGGAACTATCGGAAGCGGGGAGACGAGCCACCCAGGCTTGAGCGGGTCGACATTGCCAGAGTGCGGAGCCGGCTTGAGCAGTTGGGGGTAGCCGCAGATGGAGTGGTGACGCCTTATCTGGGCGGGCTGCAGCGGTCACTCGCACGGATTCGCCAATGGTTTCTGTTCACCTCCGCAGAGGCCGGAACACTCGAAGGGGTGCCCGTCTGGCGGGTTGAGGGGCATTGGAAT
>RFVE01000140.1 GCA_009922585.1 Planctomycetia bacterium | reverse complement strand
CCTCTTTTGCCGGGGGAGCAGTCACCTCGACCACGAAACTCGGCGACGAGATGAAGGCGGTCACATCCCGAGGCTCGGCAGCCTTCGACAGATCGGCAACCCGCTTCTTGAGGAAGGCCTCTTCTTTCGCGGCAGCCTCCCGGCGGGTTGCCGCTTGCTTCACCGCCTGTTCGGCCTGTTCCAGGGCCCTCGTGGCGGCAGCCAGACTCTCCGCCTGCGCTGAGTCGCCTGCCTGATTCTTCAGCTCTTCCAGGCTTGCCCGGGCCACGTCGCGGGTTTGTTCAGCCTGCTTCAGCTCCTCTGCTACGTTTGCCAGCGTGACGGCAAAGTCGTCGAGCTGCTGCTGTGCCCGGACGGCTGCCTCGGGGTTCCGCGGATAGCCGCAGAGAATCTGCACCACCAAGTGGGCTGGATAGCGTCCGGGGGGCATCTGCTTTGGCAGCGTTAGTTCGATCGATCCCTCATAGCGGTTCTTGGCCGCCGGCTTGTCGAGCACGACCTTCGGCAGCTTCGGCCACTTGGCGTAGGTGGCCGGCAGGCCGCGGACCTCGACGGTCGCACTGCCCTTGAGCTCGACCCGTCCCTCAACCACAAAGGGGATGGCCAGCTTTTCACCCGGCGCGGCGGCCAGCACTGCGTCTGGAGAGACCGCGGCGGTCACCGCCGCCGCTTCCATGCCGACACTCAGTTGCAGATCGGCCACCAGCCGCGACTCGACAAACTCGGTCCGATAGTTCTTGTTCCAGACGGTGGTGCTGAAGATCGCCTCTCGCTCGAGTGGCTCTGGCATGCCGACCGCCCGGCCGATCAGCCGAATCGGGCCCTGCCAAGACGCCGCCTCGTCGGTCGCGGTGAGGACAAGCACGGCCTGGTGCTCTCCCGCAGCGAGCGTCACCGGCGGTCCGCTGACCCCGTCAGGCAGACCCTCGGCTCGCAGTTCGACCGGGCCGTCAAAGCCACCCCGCCGGTAGCACTGAACGAGAATCGGCTGACTGCCACCCCGCTGCAGGTGCGGATTGGTGGGAAAGACCACGTCCCGCTGGGCTCGATACTCAACCAGGGCCTTGCAGGTGGCGACCAGATTGAAGTCGGGCCGCTCCGGCCCGATGATCAGCCGGTAGGTATGCCGCGGATGGGCCAGCGAGCCGGCGTAGAGATCCCAGACCCGCACCAGATGCGGCCGGTCACTGGCGGCGGCAAACGTGACCGCCGGGTCGTGGCAGGCGACATCGAAGGGCTGATTGTGAAACCGGCCGTCTGGTTCATCCTGACGGGCGCACTCCTTACCCGGCACGACAGCCGGCGCGGCTGGCGCCGCCGGTTCTTGCTTGGCGGCCTCGACAGTCCCAGCTTCCCAGACCGTGAGCGACGGGTCGGTCGGGAGCATCAGCCGCTCCGAGATCACTTCAACGGCATACCGCTGGCCTTGCTCGGGGCTGAAGACGAAGAAATCGTTGTCACGGCGGCCAAAGAACCGGCCCACGACCTCGCAGGGCGGAACGATCGGCTGGGCAGCAGCCGGCGTCTCGTTCGGTTCGACCTCCGTTACCACCGGCAGCCGTGTCAACGAAATGAACACGGGGTTGGCCGGCCCCGCCGCCGAGGGCAGCCGGTATTCAAAGCCCTCAACCTGAACCTGGTTCGGCTCCCGCAGATGGCTGGCCGTGGTCAGGCCAAAGGGCATGCCGTCGGCCGGTGCCTCCAGCGTGATCTGGCACTGCTCAAGCCGCTCAAAGCCCGCCGGGGCGGTAGCCCCCGGGCCCGGTGGCAGGTCTGCCGGCTGACCGGCAGGCAGGTGATAGCCGAAGAGCGTCACCGTCGCCGGCTTGCCGGCCTCGACCACCGGGGGCCAGACAAAGTCGACCCAGGGCCGCCGACTGGCGACAAGCCGATAGCAATACTCGGGCCCACCGCGATAGAGACTGTCCCGGAGCCGGATCGCATAGTCACCGTCCATCGCGGCGGTAAAGGCGACCACCGGCTCGTGGGTATGGGTGGCCCGATCAAAGCCGATCTGGCGGCCCTCGGGGTCGAGCACCTCCAGCATGCCGCTGAGCTTGGAGTCGAGCCGGTGGGCCTGCAGCGAGACCACCAGCCGGTCGCCGGCCGCGGCTGTGACCCGGTAGTGGTCGACCGCCTCCTTATCGACCCGGCCGTTGACCACCGTATCGATGGGCAGCAGCAGCGCCTGGTCGGCCGTCTTGGTGTCGCCACTTTCCAGCACCTGCGGCCGGTCTCCCACCGCGAACGCCCGCGGGGTCGACAGGCCGAAGCGGCCGGCCACCCGCACTTCGTAGCAGCCAACTGGCACGTCGGCAGCAACATTGACGCTGTAGCGAGTGGTGAACGGCTCGGGCTGCTCGGCGAATGGCCGGGGCGTTGTCTGGGCAACTGCCGTGATGCCCGGATGCGAAAACACCAGGCTCGTCGCCTCGTCGAGGTCGTCGCCGGCCAGGGTGACTTCAACCGCCTCGCCCTGCTGGCAGCCGGGCGGCCAGATGGTGCTCAGGCGGGCATTGGGCAACTCAACAGCGACAGCCAGCGGCATACCGGCAGCAACTGCCAGCAGCAGGATCGCAAGACGATGGCCGCAGAGCAAAAGATGCATCGGGTGGAGGAGGCGGTGCGTCATTGGGCGGTGCTGCCTTCAGCCGCCGCTGACGATCGCAGCGGCCGGCAGGTCGAGACGGTCAACGTCAGTGGGTGAACAGAAACTCTTTGGAGTTGACGAGGCTCCAGATCAGATCTTCATAGGCCTGCTTGGTGTGCTGCTTCTCATCGAGATAAGCGATGACAATCTCCGTCTCAGCCGGGGTTGGCTGGCGGCCATAGGCGATCAGATAGAGTTCTTCAATCTTGGCCTCGACGGGCTGGTCCTTGGCGTTGGCCAACTGGTTGGCCCGGCCGCTCCCGTTGCCGAGCTTGCCGGCGAGATCGCTGGAGTTGAGCAGTTGCAGGCCCTGGGACAGGTTGGCGTCAGTGCCCCGCTCGCACTCGCAGGCACTCTCCCCCTTCGGCCGGCCGAAGACCTCGAGAAACGGTGACGAAAAGTCGGTGTCGGGCAGTTCCATCGCCCGGGCTCCAGCCGGCATGCCGGCGTAGCGGGTCACCACCCCGGTGAGCGTATCAATCGCGTCGGCGAGGATTTCTGCCGGGAGCCGCCGGGGGGCAAACCGAGAAAAGTTCTGCCGGTCGGCCAGGTTGACCGCGTTGGGCTCGGAGCTGAGCCGGTAGGTATTCGACCGGCACATCAGCCGGATCAGTTCCTTGAGGTCATAGCCGGTGCTGACAAACTGGGCTGTCAGGGCCTCGAGCAGGGCAGGATTGGTCGCGGGGTTGGTCGCCCGCATGTCGTCCTCCGGGTCGACCAGCCCGCGGCCGAAGAAGTGCTTCCAGTAGCGGTTCACAACAGCCCGGGCGAAGAACGGATTTGCAGCATCGGTCATCCAGTCGACCAGGGCCAGCCGGGGGTCTTCGGTGGCGGGAATCTGCGGCGGCTCCGCTCCCAAGCCTGCCGGAGTGAGCTTCTGCTTGGTCTTCGGGTGCTCGACCTCGGCCTGCTGGCCCTGATGGAACAGCCGTGATTCGGCGGGTGAGTAGCCCGGCTTTTCGCCCAGTTGCGAGAAGAAGGCGAGCAGCCGGTGGTAGTCACCCTGGCTCCAGCGGTCGAAGGGATGGTGGTGGCATTTCGCGCAGGTGATCCGCTGTCCGAGAAACAGTTGGGCCACATCCTCGACCCGGCTCTTCGTCCGGTCCCACTTGTCGGGGTCGCCGTCCGCAAGGAAGCCCTCGACTTCGTCTTTTGTCGGCAGCCGGCCGGCGATGTCGATCGTCACCCGCCGCAGAAACGATGCCTCGTCGGTCAGCGGCGAGGGCGGCAGGCCGAGCAGCTTGAGCTTGGCAAAGACATGCTCATCGATCAGGTTACGGACCGGGGGCAGGCTGTCGACGACATGCCCCAGGGGAACGGTCGCCCGGAAGACGGCCACCTGCGACTGAAAGCGAATCATGACAGCAACATCGCCCGGCTCGGCGCGGACAGAAACGAGGCCCTGCCGGGTCACGGCGGCCATCTCCGGCACGTTGGCCTCGTAGACCGCCGTCGCGGTGACATCCCGGCGGCTGCCGTCTGAGTAGACGGCGGTCACGATCAACTGCTGGGCATCCTCCGGCTGCATCAGCCGGGACTCGGGAAAGACCTCGATGCGGTCGATGGTCGGGGCCGTCGGATCACCCGGCTGGCCACCCTCGGCGATCCACCGCCGCAGCAGGCTGTAGTCGGGCGAGCCAACCGCCAGCCGCGCGCCACCCCCATGAGGCATTACGCCGGCCCCTTTGGCCAGCAACAGGCTGCGGTCGGGCAAGACGAACGACAGCCGCCGGCCGCGGGACTCGCGGACCAGATGGGCGTAGTCTTCGTCGGGTTCAAAGCCGAGTAGCGACAGCCGGAAGCCGTTCTGGCCAGCGGCCGCCCCGTGGCAGCCGCCGCCGTTGCAGCCGTGCTTGGTCAGCAGCGGCACCACCTCATTGGCAAAGTGAACGCGGGGGCTGTCTGCGAACTGCCGGACCTGAATTTGCAGCCCCGTGGCCGCACCGCTGCCAGCCAGGCTGGCTGTGATCACCGCGTCGCCATCAGCCAGTGGTGTTACCACCCCCCGGCTGTCGACCGCGACAACACCCGGTGGTTGGGCGGCCCAGGCCACCTCGCGAGTCACGTCGCTGGGGCCTGCAGCCGTCGGCTGCAGGGCAACCAGTTGCTGCCGGGCATGCTGGCCGATCAGAACAATTGGCGTCTCGCCCATGCCGCCAGCATGAAGCGTGAGTCCGAGTTCGGCAGCGGCTGGCTTCGGAGCCATGCTCACCAGCCCGGCAACGGCCGCGATACGGAGCAGGCGATTGAATGCAGAAGACATGGCTCGAAACCCCTGGGAATTGCCGCTCAGTAGCGTGCCGACGGCGCGACGGCTCAGATCAATTCGGCAATCGGCTCACCGAAGGGCAGGATCGGCATCGGCCGGCCGCTGTGGTCGTAGAAATGATGGCTGGTATCAATGCCGAGGTGACGATAGATCGTCGCCCAGAGATCGTTCGGGGTCAGCGGCCGCTCCTGCGGGCACTCCCCCTTGGCGTTGGTCGAGCCGACCACCTGGCCCATCCGCAGACCACCGCCCGAGACCAGCACCGACATCGCCGCTGGCCAGTGATCCCGGCCCGGCTGCTTCACGCCGGTTTGTGTACCAACCTGATAGTTGATCCGCGGCGTATGGCCGAACTCGCCGGTCGCCACGATCAGCACCCGCTTGTCGAGGCCCCGGCGGTGAACGTCCTCGATCAGGGCCGTCACGGTCTGGTCGTAGTAGGGCGCCCGGAACCGGGTATCGGTGAAGACATGGCAGTTGACTGCGTGACAGTCCCAGTTGTAAGTGGTGCCAAAGGGCAGCGGCCGGCCCGGGGTGGGATTTTCGAGCACGACGCTGACAAAGCTGGCGCCCGCCTCGACCAGGCGGCGGGCCATCAGGGTTCGCTGGCCCCAAGAGTGGTTGCCGTACCGCTCGCGGGTGGCGTCGTCCTCGCGGGAAAGGTCGAAGGCATCCCGGGCGGAAGCGCTGGTCAGCAGGCTGCTGGCCTTTTCGGTGAATCGATCCATCGCCACCATCGCCCCGGTCTGATCGAGCTCCCGCCGCATCCGGTCGATGCCCTCGAGCAGGCGGCGGCGATCCTCAAGCCGCGCGGCCATGTCAGTCGGCAGGGAGAGATTAGGGACACTGAACGAGGCTGCACTCGGATCGCCCGGCACGATGAACGGGGTGTAGGCCGGCCCGAGGTAGGCCGAGCCGAAGGCGAAGACATCGACGCCGTGGCGGCCCTGGTCCGGCATCAGAATGTTATGGGGCAGCGGCTGCGGGATGTCCTCCCGCATCCTCGCCACGATCGATGGGCAGGCGGGCGCGTCGTTCACCGTGCCGACCGGTGTCTTTGGCAGCCGACCGGTCATCAGTCGCTTGTGGCCACCGCCGTGGTCGGAGAAGGTGTGGGCGATTGAGCGGATCAGTGAAAACCGATCGGCGACTCGGGCATGCTGCGGAAAGAGTTCAGTCACCTCGATGCCCGGCACGTTGGTCTTGATCGGCTTGAAGTCGCCCCGGTACTCGGTCGGGGCGTCGGGCTTCATGTCGTACGTTTCCAGGTGGGGAAACCCGCCCGGCATCCAAAGGAAGATCACTGCGGTATCGTCGCGACGGGGCCGGGCCGGTGTCATCTCGGCAGCTGCCGCCCGCAGCCGCAGGAGATCGGCCAGCGACAGCCCCGTCGCCCCCAGCATGCCGGCCTCCAGGATCGACCGTCGCCTTACCGGTCCACCGCAGGTTTTGCGCTGCATTCCCATCGCACGAGCCCTTTCGCAATTTTCAGGAGAGGCTGCCGCCGGTCACCCTGCCCCCGGCACAAGTCGTGTCGATGAGTATATGTCGCTCCCCCGACTGACGTGACAGCTGGAAAATTTTGCGTCCTGAATCGCAAGAATAATCCAATCAAAGCGAAGTTGACGAAGACCCTCTAGCTTTGCCATAACTGTGTGAGTGAGGGGAACTCATAACTCATTGGGGAGAAATTGAAATGCGCGGGTCGTCACTTTTCTCATTTCATTTCCGAGGTCGACCAAACGGTTTCACCCTCATCGAGCTTCTTGTCGTGATCGCCATCATCGGGGTGCTGGTCGGCCTCCTTCTGCCGGCGGTGCAGCAGGCTCGCGAGGC
>RFVE01000139.1 GCA_009922585.1 Planctomycetia bacterium | reverse complement strand
GGATAGTGCTCGTGCGTGCAGCGAATCGTCTGATGAGCGGTCGAATCACGGCCGAATGTTTCGATGTAATAGCGTTCGATGTTCTGGAGCATTTCCGAGAACAGCGGTGACCGCGGGCCACCATAGAGGGCGTCCCATTGCATCAGCCCATTGGTCATCATGCCGCCGACATGCCTGTTGTGCTGGACGAGAAGTACACCGCAGCCTTCACGGGCCGCCCGAACCGCACAGGCAACGCCACCGCCAGTCCCGCCGATCACCACAACATCAAACGCCTTTCCGGCAACCTCCGCCGCGGTCACGGCCTGCTTGAGGTGCACCGGTTCGGCCGACCGTTTCGTGCCGGTATCGCCCCCCTTGGTGGGACGGGTTTGCTTTCCCAACGGTGAGAATGCGACCCGGGCTGCCAGCGGGTTACTCCGCAGGACGGGTTTTGCCTCCATCTTCATTCGAGCGTAGCCAGAGGGCCGTTTGCCGTCGCGTTCTTCCCGAGCCAGTTCGGCGGGCAGAATCTGCAAGGCGTCGACGACGACATAACCATCCGCGCCTTCGTTGGACACGCTGACGCTCGCCTTCGCGCCAGCATGGAATCGAAAGATTCCCAGCGCATTGGGAACCCGATCCTTCATCGCCGGCTTGCGCTGGTTGATCCAGACCATCTTCTCTTCGTCGGCTCCCGTCACCGTAACTTTCGTCCGCGATGATCGGTTCTCGTGCCACGTGAAGAGGAGCCGGATTTCGTATTCACCCGCTTTGGGAATCGTCGCAGTGAACGTGGCGACCTTCTCGCCTCGGCCCTTGTTGTCGTCGTGCCGATAGCTGGCTCCAATCGGCGATGGCTGTCGGTTACTGGTCGTCCACGCCCCCCGGTATTCGGCCTTGTCGTCATCCAGCACGATTCCCGGCAGGCTGCCTGCGCGGACGATCGTCCTCGGCACCGCTCCTGAGGTGGGAACACCCGTGGGCGGCCATGCCAAAACCTGACCGTCGGCCAGTAGGCGGGACTTCAGCTTTTCGTAATCGACTTTCTGAACGGCAACGTCCTGATCAATCGCCAGGCAGGCGGCCGTCGCGGCGGACTGGCTCGTCACCATGAACACCGGTTCCATCCGAATGCTGGCGAAGGCGGAATGACTCGCGGAAACCGCGAAGGTCGCGAACAAATTCTCACACTCGGCCCGCTTCGGAACGATTGCCCCATACCCGATTTGGTACGGCCCGAATCCACCGCGGCCACCGGCAACTTTGCCCTCGCGGATCACCACGCCGTCCTTGACGATGCGGCGAATCTCGTGAATATCGGTGCCATACGACCCAAGGCCGATCGGCTGGGCCGCAATCTGGCGGCCGAAGGTGTGGTGTTCGGTCAGGACCAGATCGCTGACCATGCGGCGACCTTCGCGGACGTAGACCTGATGCGGCCACCCGCCGTTGTCAGTGAATTCGTCGCGGGGCAGCCCAAACCTTGCCACATCGGCTTTCACGTTCTCGGGCACCCGTGAATCGGTGGCGAGAAAATGCAGCAGGCCGCGATGATAGTGCTCGATCTCCTTCGCGATCTCGCGGCGACGATCATAGCTCGCCTCCGGCCACTCCCAACTTGCTCCGGGCAGATTGCCGCCAAACGTCGCCGTGTTGAAATCCCACTTCTGATTGGGCAGTGGATCGTGTTTGCTGAACCAGCGGAGGTCCATGTCGTCGCCATTGGCCTGACAGGCTGCGATGAACCGGGCGACCAGTTCGTAGGTCTGGGGGTCGTAGTCAGGCGGAGGCTCGATGGGCAGCCGGTCATCAGCTGTGCTCAGGCAAAGCCGAAAACAATATGCCATCACGCCAGGGGCCGGGTCACCGGGGGTCCCTGGCGCCCCCTCGTTGACCAGTGGTAGCAGCCCGCTGGTTGGATCGCCACTGACGAGATAGGGATCGAGCGGGAAATCACGATCCCAGACCCCTTGCCCACCCGGCACGCGTCCATTCGGCCCCGGTTGCAAATGCTTGCTGCGCGGCTGGTATTTTTTGGCGTAGTGGATGCCATTGTAGGTCTCACCGTATCTGGCGTTGCCCTCGCGAGAGAGCGTGTAGCTCACCCCGGCAGCTGCCAGCAGATCGCCTTCGTAGGTCGTGTCGAGAAACATCTTCGCCCGCACCGTGCGGCCATCTTCAAGCAACAGCTCGGTGATCCGCCCGGCCTCGTTGTTCACCGATGCCAGCCTCGCGTCCCGCAGGACGGTCACCCCGGATTCCCGGATGAATGCATCGAAGACACGCTCGGCGACATGCGGCTCGATCGAGTAGGCCCCGCCGGTCGCTGGCCCACCCCTGCCCTTGAACGGCTGATCCCAGTTCAGGGTCTTGCCGTAGCTGGCGACGAGCCGGCTGAAATACTCCCGGGCGATTCCGCCGACGCTCCGCGGTTCGCCGATGTCGACCGCGCTCAACCCGCCGGAGGTCATGCCTCCGAGATGCCGGCCCGGCTCGATCAGCACCACCCGCTTCCCCATCCGGGCCGCCTGCACCGCCGCGACAACGCCGCCTGAGGTTCCCCCGTAGACACAGACATCGGCTTCGACTCCTTCACGCACCCAGGCTTCGGTCACCCGGGCGACTGTCAGCCGATCGGTGCGATAATGATTGTTGCCGTCGGTGCTGCCGCGTTCGTAGAAGCAGAGAATCGTGCCGTCGGGCAACACGGCCAGATCGCTGTAGCCGCTGAAGCCAGGCTCGAGCGTGCGGTTCGCTGACCAGGTTCTACCCTCGTCATCGCTCAGCTTGATCGACACGTTTCGCCGGTCGCGGGTCGTCCCGGCAACCGTTTTTCCGTCGCGGCGGGACAGGTTGTGGGGATTGGAAAAGGCGAGGAGACCGGGCCTGTCGGCCTGTGGCTCGCGGACCCGCACCAGGCCGGCCATGCAGATCGGCTCGAGCAACTGCTCGGCAAACCGCGGCTGCGACCAGCCGGTCGCCCCGTCGAGGCTGGTCGTCACCAGCCGCCGGTGACGCTTTGATTCGCTGCGGGAATTAAGCATCACGCTGCCGTCGGCGAGCTGCACGACGACCGTTTCATTCGGATTGACAAACTCCGGGGTGTCCGGCACCGCGATGTCTCCGGGGTGCCAGGTCTTCCCGTGGTCGTCGCTATAGATCGTCGCGGTCACTGAGGGGCGATGCGCGTGCCCGCCGGTACCGAGCGAAAGCCAGACCGGCACAACCAGTCGCCCCCGCTTCGGGCCATGCGTCAGCTGAATTCCGTGCGCCGGGCCCGTGGCAAGAACTTTCCAGTCGTAATCGTTCCGAAACTTTTCGAACGTCTTCGTAATTTCGACCGGTTCAGTCCACGTCGCACCGTCGTCGTCACTCCGCATGGAAAAACACCGCATGTACTCGAGGCAGTAGAGGAAATGCACCGCCCCCGTCTCGTGGTCAACGATGGCGACCGGGTTGTTGACCGTGTTGTCACCGAGTCGGTCCAGGTTCTGTGCTGCCGCCAGCGGGTTGAGTGGAAGGTCACCCTCGACGTGGACAATCTTCTGCCGTGGCAGCCAGGTCTTCCCGCCATCAGTGCTCCGCCGCAGCATGACGTCAATCTGCCCCCAATCACCACCCGACTGCCGTCGCGCTTCGCAGTAGGCGAGGATGGTTCCCGTTTTCGTCACCACGATGCCAGGAATCCGGTAGAGGGCGTAGCCGTCGCTGCCGGCGGTGAAGAGATCAGACTTCTTCACGACATCCGCCCTGGCGGTGCCCGCAACAAGCAGCAGAGATACGACCAAACCAGTGGCAACCGCCCATCCGCTCCCGACGGCGCGTCTGTCGCGACCTCTCAGGCTGGCGTCTGCAGCCGTCGCGGCTGTTGGACTCGTGAGCTCACGGCACCAAATGCTTATCATGCTCGTCACCCATTTCTTGGCCGAAAAAAGTTTGCTGAGCAATCCCACCGAACCAGCCGATTCGCACTGCAGGCCAAACTCAGGCAGCCACTCAGCAATGGACATTCCAGCTAATATGTTAGCTGATTCCACGGGTTCCACAATCATTCCGCTTGCTGAGGCCGACCGCAGCCATTTCTTGAGTTCGCTGTCGTGGGGATCAACGTTCGCACGCCTCTGCCCACGCGAGCGGACGCTCAAAGGCCCACGTGGCCGATCCCCACCACTTCCCAAACGACCCGCAATAATCCTGAAAGAAGCAAAGCTCTCCAATGGGCTTGGAGTTGCTAACTGCCACTTATTGCTGCCGCCACAAGCATACCCAGCCTGCTTTCGACTTCGTTACGCTTTATGCTGTGATCCGCCAGGCCGCTCACCTTGGACTCAACGCCATGAACAACACACTTTTTCATAACCTCTGGCAGGTCTTGGCGGTTGTTCTGCTCCTTGCGGCAGGTAGCTCGACCGGCCTCTCATGGGCGAATGAATCTGGCACTGATTTTGAAACTGAACGGGAGCAACTGGCTGTCCTGCAGCCAATGATCGGAAACTGGAAAGGCGTCGGCCTGCAGAAACTCGGCGGGCGGGATCGCTGGGGAGCAACAACGGCATGGGCCTGGGACTTCACAGACGGCAAGCCTGCCATTGTCTTTTCACTGACACCGGGCCGTTCCTTCGCAAGTGGCCGAATCGTGACCGGTGATTCACCCGGAACTTTTGCACTCACCATCACCGATGCGGCTGAACGGTCTTCGGCAACCTTCACAGGCCGGCAGGACGCAGACGGACAACTCGAGTTAACCAACCCGCAGGCCGCAAATGGAGAGCTCGGTCGCCTGCTCATCAAAAATGTGGCTGACAACAAGCGGCTGGTGATCATCGCCCAACAACGGTCGGCTGGTGAGCGTTATCTTCAGACAGCGGTCCTCGGCTACACCCGCGAAGGCACTGTTTTTGCGACTCGACAGCGGCCCGAACACGAATGCGTCGTTACCGGTGGAGAAGGAAACCAACGGGTCACTTACGGAGGTGAGGAGTACTGGGTCTGCTGCAAGGGCTGCCTCAGCATGTTTCAGACAAATCCCGAGAAAGTGATCGCCGCCCACAAAGCCCGGCTCGAGAAGCGACGCAAACGCGAGCAGGCCGAATCAGCCTCAGACTAACCAACTGTAGAGAGCGTTCGGTCAGCCAAGGCCCGTGCCCTGCCCCAGGGCAAACGACTCAGCCGGGGGCCTTGCCGTGGTCTCCCAGCCCGGTCTCCAGCAGGTGCTGCCGCAGGATCCGCTCAATCTCAACCACGGTCTCAAGATGATGGTGAATCTTGGTGTGGCTCGCCCGGACGTCGAGTTCGCTCACCACGCCGGGATAGCGGGCGCTTGACTCGGGCACCACGCAGTCCGTCCGCTCACCGGTGACCGAGTGGTGGACGACGCCAACCACCGAATGCAGTGAGACCCAGCAGGGCGGCTGCAACTCGAACGCGACCTTTAAAAGCGGGGAGTTTGGCCTGAGCAACTGCACGGTGGTCGGCAGGTTCTGTTCGAACTCAGGCCGGAATGCCCCCGGATTGGCTGCCACCAGCATGTGGTGAATGGCGGTCAATTCCGGTGGCCGCTGGACAGTCAGGGACGCCAGCCTGGCAACCCCCAGTGAGGCCAGCGATGAGCCTTGATGGGGTGTGGCAATGAAGACCACCCGCTTCACAAATGGAGCCGGCTGAAAGAACAGTGCCGGCCTGATCGTCTGCCGAACCTGTTGAGGCATCCGCACCTGTTCAAACGGAACCGTCGCAAGGGCGTTCCAGAAGTGGTTGCCTGACGCAACCACCTGGAGCTTGGCATGCAGTCCCCCCATGCTGTGCCCGATGAGGACAAGGTTCTGCAGGCACGGGTCAGTGCCGTCAGGGTCGAGTTCCTTGACCACGCGGGCCAGACTCTGGCGGAGCACTGCCGAGGCGGGCAGGAACGAGGCACCCGTCGGATAGTGGTAGACCCAGGGCTCAAAATACCGCTGAAAAAACGGACAGGCCCGCAGGTCATTGATCATGTCGAACCAGGTGCCCTCGTCACTGGCCAGCCCGTGGATGAAGACCACGGGAATCCTGCCCTTCACATGGGGCTGCAGAAACTCCAGTCGCGGCTCGGTGTCAGCCCCGCCGAAGGGCTGAAGGAATCCTTCAAGCCCCGACTTCGGCATTCCCGCCAGCATGTCGAGCAGCGGCGTCGTGAAGTCGGCTGCCAGTGGCGGGTGGGCCCGGCCGATGTGGACCCCCGCCACCTCGGCCGGATCGACCAGGTCGAGTACCGCTGGGGCTGGGTCGCGATAAAGCGGACCGGCCAGCTTGTGCAGCGGCTTCTCACCTCCCGGCAGCCGAAACCGCAGCACGGCTGTGGCAGCGCCAGCCAAAGCCGGCTCGATAGTGCCGCCGGGTGATGCGGCTGTCTTCTGGTGGCAGATGGGGCTCAATACTCTCAATCTCGCAGCTGACTGCCGGCAGCCCGCGGATGGCCACCGGCACTTGGATCGGCTTGTATCGTGAGCCGACCCAGAGACCATCCGGCCGCAGCCGTCCCTGCTCGCGGGCAACCTGCAACAGCCCAGCGAGAGCATCGCCATAGGCATTGGTGGCCTCCTCAATCACACCGGGCGATTCTGGCGCTGACCAGATGGCGTTCCAAGCGGCCTCGGTCGCGGCGTAGTAGGCCTCAACCGTAAGGTGCTCACAGCCGTCCCGCATCCGGCAGGCGGCCTTGGCATAGTCATGGCTGTCACCGAGAAAACCGGCGGCGGCCGCACAGCGGTCCTGCTGCGACTCCGCCGGCAGCCGGAC
>RFVE01000138.1 GCA_009922585.1 Planctomycetia bacterium | reverse complement strand
GCGTTCTTGGACGTCGCAATGGGGAGAGGGCATGACGCGTACACAGCAGGCACGCTGCGGTGCCGAGAAGGTTGGCAAATCCCTGCCGCTGTCCACTCGGGCCTGCTCCTAGTCGCCCACCGGCGGAGCTAGCCTATGCGATGAACAACGGGGTCGCAAATTGACCACCAGTCGCAGGCTGATTCAGGCGGCTGGCTGGGATGACTGGAGCAGTTGGCTGATACGGGCGATCGCTTCGTCGATGTCACTGATAGTGGTGGAACGACCAAAGCTGAAGCGGACTGCCCCCTGCACAAGTCTGCGTTCGATTCCCATCGCAGTGAGAGCCGGGGCTGGCTCACTTGAACCGCTGGCACAGGCGGTACCGGTGGCCACCGCAAGTCCGGTCAGATCAGCTGCCATCACAAAGGCCTGACGGTCAATGCCGGGGAAGGCAACCGTGCTGATGTGGGGACTACGGGGACCGGCTGCGGCGATCACGACCGGCTCAATGCCGGCGTAGCGTCCGCAGGATGCAAGCTGAAGCTCAAATCGCTGCCGCAAGGTGTCCAGCCGAGCTGCCTCAGCCTGTTGCCGGGCAACCGCCAGCGAAACCGCCAGCTGGCAGCCGGCCACGAGCGACACCGGTTCAGTTCCTCCACGCAGTTGAAACTGCTGGGCACCATGGAGCAGCGGTTTCAGATCGAGGCCCGGCCGGAGGACCAGGCAGCCGATGCCCCGTGGCCCGCCGAACTTGTGCGGAGCAAAGCAGAGGCTGGTCACCCCGAGCCCGTAAAAGTCGATTGGGAGTCGCCCAACTGCCTGGGTGGCGTCGGTGTGCAGCAGGCATTGGGGAGCCCACTGGGCCAGCAGCCCCCGAAGGCTGGTCATGTCCTCGATGGCACCGGTTTGGCCGCAGACCAACGTAGTAGCCAGCAGGAGCGTCGTCGTCGGTTGGCTGCCGGCCTCTGGGTTGAGCCTCAGCCAGTCGGTCACCGCAGCCTGATCGAGTTGGCCCGTTGCCGCCAATGGGAGGCTGTTCACTTCGGCCTTGTGCTGGGTGGCTGCTGCTGCCAATCGAAGGCTTTCATGGTCTCGCGAGCTGGTGGCTAGCCGCAGCGGTCGGTCGGGAGGTGGCTCAGCCGGAAGCAGCCCGAGGACAGCCAGATGGTTGGCCTCAGTGGCGCCGGACGTAAAGACGAGTTGGGCGGTCGAGCAGCCGAGGTCGGCCAGAATCTGCTCACGGGCCTCGTCGAGTAGCTGACGAGCCCGCCGGCCAGGGGCATGGGGACTCGACGGATTGCCAAAGACATCGGCTTGGACTTGCGCCACCCGGTCGGCCACCTCTGGATCGAGCGGCGTCGTGGCGGCATGGTCGAGATAGAGCTCACTGGGTGGCATGATTGATTAGCCGGTGAGGTCACCGGCGAGTGGGGCTGGCGGCCGGGATCGCTCTCGTTCAGCCTGCTCTAGATCGGCATTCACCATCATCGCGATCAGTTCGGCAAAGCTCACCTGCGGCTGCCAGCCGAGCTTTTCGCGGGCCTTGCTGGCGTCACCAACAAGCAGGTCGACTTCTGCGGGTCGTTCCAGTCGCTGGTCGTGGACCACGAAATCACGGTAATCCAGACGAACGTGGCTGAAGGCGGCGTCGCAGAGTTCACGGACCGAATGGGTCTCACCAGTGGCAATTACATAGTCATCCGGTGATTCCTGCTGCAACATCAGCCACATCGCTTTGACATAGTCGCCAGCAAAGCCCCAATCGCGGCGGGCCTCGAGGTTGCCGAGGGCGAGTTGTTGCTGCAGGCCCAATTTGATGCGGGCGGCGGCCCGAGTGACCTTGCGGGTGACGAAGTTCTCACCCCGGGAAGCCTGGTAGAACCGAACCTGTTGGCCGGATGACTCCTGGAAATCGCGAACCGCCTCAAGCAGTCTCAGGACACCAACGGCAGTGACGTCAGCGGTGTAGCTGGCCTGCTCGAAGCTCACCCGTACATGGCTCTGGGCAGCAAGGTTATAGACCTCCTGCGGTCGCACCTCGCGGACCAGCCGTACCATGCTCATTGTGTCGGCGAGATCACCATAGTGAAGCTTGAGGTGCCTGGCGGCAGCTGGGATAGTGTCAGCGAAATGGTCGATCCGCTCGCGACGGAGACTGCTCGACCGGCGGATCATGCCATGCACCTCATAGCCCTTCTCCAGGAGGAGTTCGGCCAGGTACGAGCCGTCCTGTCCGGTGATGCCGGTGATCAATGCGCGGCGGTCAGCAGTCATGGGCGGCATTGGGGGTGATGCAATCAGAGGGCGGTGTCCTGATTGTAATCCCGTGAGGACATGAAAAGATTTCCCTCTCGGAGAGTGGCGAGCCTATGGTTTTCCAGCGCAAGCGGGAGAATCGCTGGTAGCCAAGCCGTGGAAGAAAAAGTGAGCGCAGGACGCCAGGCAAGTCATCGGGTGCTTCTATGCTCAACCGAAGTGCGGTCGTGGTCGGTCCTGAACCAAATTTCTTGGACTGGTTACGGACGATTGGAGTGTCGGCAGAGTCGATCCGGGAGAAGAGGCTTTCGACTGACCGGCGGGTCTATCTGATTCCAGCCTGTGCGAACGCCGACGAGGGAGAGGAGGTGGTCGCAGACATCTTCCAGGAGATTTTTCTCCGGGAACTGCGTGCCTGGCGGGCAGATGCAAGCCAGTGGCCGGACACGGGTGATTTCCGTCTGTTTGCCCGTTGGTTCACGATCGATGTCGTTTTAGAGGTAGACGACATCGGCAGAGGTCAACTGGCCGAAGAAGAAACCTGAATGGTTTCAGTGGGTCGCCTCTTTGGCCTATCGGACGTCGAGCAGTTCGACCACGAAGTGCAGCGTCGCATTGGGCGGAATGACTGGAGGGGCACCACGGGCACCATAGCCAATGGCGCTTGGAATCTGCAGCTCGATCATGCCGCCCTCGCCAACCAGCTGCATACCTTCGGTCCAGCCGGGGATGACCTGGTTGAGCGGGAATTCGATCGACTCACCTCGTTTGTACGAGCTGTCAAACACACTGCCGTTATCGAGCCATCCGTGGTAGTGGACCGAAACGGTGTTTGTGGCGGCCGGCTTCTGGCCGGCACCGGCCCGCAGGATGCGGTACTCAAGCCCTGAAGCGGTTTTGGTGAAGCTCTTGGGGGCATCCGCGTCAACCGGACCTGAACCCTCAGGCAGGGTGGGAAGGGCAATGTCGGCGGGGGTATCGGCGGCCATGGCGATGGTACTCACAGTGAAAAGGGAGACGAGCAGGGCCGCAGGAAACGGGGCGACAGCATGCATGGGAAGACTCCAGGGAAGTGACTACCAGATTATACCAGATTCGGTCTGTGATCGTCTTGGCGATGACGGGTCAGCCTTGCATCCAGTCTTCGATGGCTTCGGGCTCCAACGGTACATCGGCACAGAGGTCGACTGGACCGTCGTTGGTCACCAGGATGTCATTTTCGAGCCGGATACCGATTCCTTCGTCCGGTATGTAGAGCCCCGGCTCGACGGTCACCACCCAGCCCGGCTCAAGCGGCCCATTGGCTGGGGCAATGTCATGCACGCCGAGTCCCAAGGAATGGCCCAATCCATGCATGAAATACTTCCGGCAGGCAGGGCTCTCGGGGCTGTCAGCAGCCATTTCCTCACTGCTGATAAGCCCGAGTTTCACCAGTTCTTCGGCCATCTGCACCTGGGATGCCCGCTTCCAATCCCGCAGATTCGCCCCGACCACCGTCCGCTCAATCGAGCTTTTCAACACCCGCAGGACAGCTTCGTAGAGTTTCCGCTGCCGAGGACTGAACCGGCCCCCAACTGGAAATACCCGGGTGAGGTCGGCCGTGTAGTTGGCATAGCTCGCCCCGACGTCGAAGAGCACAAGGTCGCCCTTGTGGCAGGGCTGGTCATTGTCGACGTAGTGGAGGATGCAAGCATTTTTGCCGGCGGCGATGATCGGCTCGTAGCCGAAGATTGCCCGGTTGCGGGTGAACTCACCGATCAGCTCGGCCTCCAGCTCATACTCCATCACGCCTGGCTGCAGGCTGGATACAACGCGATCGAAGCCTCGCTTGGTGATGCCAACGGCATGGCGGATCAAATCAACCTCCACCGAGTCCTTCACCGCCCGTAACCGCCGAAGGATCGGGGCCAGCCGTTCAAACCGGTGCAGGGGATAGCGGGCCATCAGTTGACGGGCCAACCGAAGGTCCCGCTGCTCAACCTCAAGGCTCGCCCGCTCATGTTCGTTAGCGTTAAGAAAGACCTGCTCACTCGTGACCATCAGGTTATGTAGAACCGCTGGAAGGTCACCCAGCCAGCGAACAGTAGCCACACCAGAGACCGCCCGGGCCTCATCCTTGGACAGGCTGTGGCCTTCCCAGGTGGCCAGCTGCTCAGTCGGTTGCCGAATAAAAAGTATCTCTCGTTGAACTGGATCGACAGCATCTGGTGCCAGCACGAGGACACTCTCGACCTGTTCGATACCGGAAAGCCAAAACAGGTCAGCCGCCGGGACGAGTCGGAGAACCCCGTCGCCATTCGTCGGCAGTGTGTCCGCAGCATGGACAATAGCCAGGCTGCACGGGGGGAGTGATGCGACCAACCGCTGTCGATGGTCACTAAAAAGAGCTGGGTCAATTGCAGCGTGTCGCATGAGCCGAGTTGAATGGCAGGGGGTTCTGACAGCAGTGAATCTACCGACCCCTCTATCCTAACGTCGGCGGGCGTCCTGCAGGCTGCGTAATTCTTGCGCGGCCCGAGTCGTCTCCTGTTCGACCGCTCGTTCAACCTGTTCGGCTCGCTTGCTATTGACCGTGAAGTTCGGCTGGCTGCCCTTCCAAGAGATGGTAAGAATCCCGGTCAGCACCAGGGCGGGGACGACAATGATGATCAGGGTTGCGACCCAGCGTGAGGTGACGACCTGGCGAACCGGGGCGGGCATACCAAGGGTGACGACACCGAGGAATTGCTGAGCAAAAGTCTGTTTTTTATGGGCCATGCGAAGGTCCTGACTATGAGGTGTGGCTCGTCGGAGACAGGCCAGCGGTAGTGAAGGCACAGACTCTAGAAAACAAAACCGCGGCGGAGCAAGAGATACTCCACCGCGGTTGGTGTCGTCAAAATAGGCTGTTTAATGTCTTCTTAGCCGGGACCTTGAAGGACCTCAGCTCAGGACATCATAGATTGGGTCACCACCACCACCGATCTTGAAGGGCCGGCCGCTGGGCGAGAAGTGTTCCTTGAACGGATCGAGGCCGCAGGCGACCGTAATAGTGCTGTTGAAGTCGGTCAGGCCGACCGGGTCTTCATCGATGCCGTGGCCCCGCTCGTCGGATTTGCCATAGATGGCACCTCCCTGAACACCTGCCCCAGCCAGCAGGAAGGAAAACGCGGCTGGATGGTGGTCGCGGCCAGCGTTTTGATTGATCGCTGGTGATCGGCCAAACTCGCTGGTAAGGACGATCAGGGTCTCGTCAAGCATGCCACTGCTGTCAAGGTCACGGATCAAGGAACCGAGGGCCTGATCCATTTCACCACCACGTGTCTCCATGTTTGTGGCCACGTCATCGTGCATGTCCCAGCCACCGTATTCGACTTCGACGAACCGCACACCCGATTGCACCAGCCGGCGGGCGAGCAGGGCCCCCTGGCCGATCCGGGATGAGCCGTAACGGTCACGGACCTCCTCTGATTCCTGCTCGAGATCGAAGGCCTCGAGATCCTTGCTACCCATGAGGGTGACGGCATCCTTGTACATCTGGTCGTACGACTCGATCTGATAGCCGCTGTAGCGGCTTTTGAACTTGGCGTCGATCCGGTCGGCCAGCGACAACCGCCGCTTGAAGGCTTTTTCGCTGAGGTATTCCGGCAGTGCCGTATTCTCAATACCCTTCGCCGGATCGGCCACCGGCACCGGGGTGAGCGAGGGGTCGAGAAAGCCGGCACCAGGATGACCGTTGCCATTGCCCACAAGCACAAATGGCGGCAGCGTCTGGCTGATTTTTCCCATGGTCTGGACGATCCAAGCTCCCATCGAGGGATGCCGAATGCTGTTGAGAACTGGATAGGACGTCTTCAGCCAATAGCGGCCCTTTTCGTGGTCGGCTGTTTCAGTGGTCATCGAGCGAACAATTGCGATCTTGTCTTGAAGGTCGGCGAGATTTTTCATCGGTGCGCCAAACTTCACACCCGGCGTCTTGGTGCTGATGGGCTCGATATCGCCCTGCACATCCGGGACCTCGGGCTTCGGGTCGAAGGTGTCGATGTGGCTCATCGCACCTGACATATAGAAATAGATCACCTGCTTGGCCTTCTTGCCGCCTGGGGCAGGGGCAGCTTCAAGCATGCGGTTCCAGCCTGAGAGCAGACTGACACCGAGAGTGGACTGGGCGATACCCGACATGATGGCCCGACGGGTGTGCCGGTCATCAAGCAGTTGCAGGCTCTGGCGAAGGTCACGGGACATGGTGGAGCTCCTGGAAACGTGGCGGTGTGTAATGTTGAACGGATGCGAGTCGGTTTGGTTGCGAGTGGTTGGTTTGCGGGGGTTACTCGATGAACATGAACTCACGGGTATTGAGCAGCGCCCAGATCAGGTTGCCGCAGCCAGCAGCCGGGTTTTTGGCCTGCTTGATTTCTTGTTCCGCGAGGCGTCGCATGTCGGCAGTCGGCTTGTGGGTGAGAATCGCCATGAAAATCGTGTCGACGGCACCCTTCATGGTCTTTTGCTTAGCAACCTCGTCGTAGATCACTGAGCCCTGCTCAAGCATGGCGTGGGTCATCCA
>RFVE01000137.1 GCA_009922585.1 Planctomycetia bacterium | reverse complement strand
GTTCACACGCGGGCAACTAGCGACCGGACCGAGGGGCTTTGGGACGTGATTCGATCTCAAAGTCGAAGACATTCTCTCCCTCGGCAACCTCCCGCTCGAAAGCGCCCTGGTCGGCGTAGTAGGGATGGACCTTTGAGCCGCTGCCTTCCGGGGCTGAGAGCCTGACGGTGTTCATTCCAACCACCGCCCCCGGCTTGCCCCCCGGACCACCCACCCGGCTCACCTCATAGCGGCCTTCAGCATCGGTCATGCCGTAGGCCGTGGGCAGAATTTTCTTCCCCACCCGTTCTGGCTCAAACTCAAGCATGATCCCAGCCACAGGCTTGCCATCGACGGTTACCGTCCCCGTGACGTCAGCGGTGCTGAAGGCATCACCAGAACACCCAACAATTGCACCGACTGCAATGAGCACGAAGGGCGTCAAACACCTGCCGGTGAGGACGAAAAGCTCTTGCTGCATCTCAGTTCACCTCGTAGGTTCGGCCATCCGACCGGTTGGCAATCGCTTTCCGATTGGTCGTGCTGATATTGTCCGAGAGGAATTGAACTGAGCCATCCGTGTAGCCGTACTGGGCACCACCCGGATGCATGCTGGAAAATCCCTTGCTTGCGTTCTCGGTATCAGGACGATTGACATAGTCTCCGTTCTGAACGAACTGCGGCCGGCCAAGGGTCCGGGTCGTTCCATTTGGCCCGTAGTCAGCGGCCCGGCCCACTCCTGCCCAGACTGCGGCCCGGTCACCGGTAGTGGTGCGGCCGCAACGCTCACCGGTCAGCAGCGTTTTACTCAGTCCATCCGTAATATCCTTGACCTTGACGCCCAACGGACCGCGTCCAGAAGGCGTTGCCTTGCTGTCGACCACCCCGAACATCAGGCCACCGACGTCGAAGTCTTTGTAGGGAGCTCCATAGCCATTCGGGTAGACAGTGTCGGTTCCCGACTTCCACTGATCACCTGATGAGCCAATATAGTTTGCCGTCGCAATTTGAAATGGTGCCGACGGCCCGAAGCTCTGCAGATTGTTCAGGGCGGCAGTGATATCAGACGGGCAGCGATACCCAGAGATCGGCGTCTGTAACGCGGCTTGATCGGCAGCCGACGCACCACTGACGCAGACATCGTGCAGCTTGCGGTTTTCCGGGTCGAGTTGGTCATAGAGTGCCGCCTGCTCGGTAAAGGGCATGATGAATGTGGCCCACCCCCAGCACCGCTCCCCACCATTATTGTGATACGAAAAACCGGCTGGGAACGCCTGCTTGGCACTCTCAAAATTGAGGATTGCCAGTCCGATTTGCTTGAGATTGTTCTGGCAGGAACTCCGGCGAGCAGCCTCGCGAGCCGTCTGAACAGCCGGCAGCAACAACCCCACCAACACACCGATGATCGCAATCACCACCAGCAGTTCGATCAGCGTAAAGGCCGGTGAAAATCCGGCACCGGCCGACTGCCGTTCCACGCTGGCAGTCTTGCCAGCACCGGTAAACTTCCACGACAAACTGCTGGAACCGATGGGCCGGTAGTTCTTTCTTCGTAAAGAATTGAGATACATTGATGCTTTCCCCAAAAAAGTTCTCACAACGCAGACAAACCTTCGACACCATCCTGACGTCCGTACACTATACCTTCGGAATCGAGAACTTACGCTCCCTGCCCCCAACCTCCCGGCAGCGGCCCACCCGGGCATCCGCCGTTACCCCCCGAAAATGCGCGGATCATGCGGAATTGACCTGCCATTCGTTCCCCTCCCAGCCTCAACTACCCACAATTTCTCCTGCAAATAGCGGTTCCACTCTCGGATTTAGGACTCACGCTCAATGAGAAAAACTTTTCTTGGTCTTCTAGCACCAACGCTGCTGTGCTGGCCGCTCGTTGCGGCTGAGCCAGCCCGACCGAACATTGTCTTGATCATGGCGGATGACCTCGGCTGGTCCGATCTGGGCTGTTACGGCAACGACTTTGTCGAAACGCCGGCGATCGACCGGCTGGCTCGATCGGGCATGCGGTTTACCAACTTCTACGCCGCCGGTGCTGTCTGTTCACCCACCCGGTGCGCTGTCCAGTCCGGGCAGAACCAGGCTCGCATCGGCATCACCGCCCATATCCCCGGACACTGGCGGCCCTTCGAACGGGTGCAGACACCGTTGACGACGATGGCTCTGCCGCTCGATACCGTCACGGTTGCCGAAACACTCAAGTCAGTCGGTTATCGCACCGGATATGTAGGGAAATGGCACCTGGGCAACAGCCCACAACACCAGCCCGCCAACCAGGGATACGACTTTTCAGCCGTTGTGAGTGGCCCATTCCTGCCAGGCAGATTCCGCGTGACCCACGGTGACCAGAGTCTGAAACCACGCCCAGATCAATTCCGTACCGACTTTGAGGCCCAGTTGGCCGAAGGATTCATCGACCGGCAGCAGGACGCCCCCTATTTCCTGATGGTCTCGCCCTATGCGGTCCACATTCCACTGGCTTCTCGCTGGGATCTCGTCGAGAAATACCGCCGCAAGGCTGCGGCCACCGGGAGAAAGCTGCCGCACCCCGTCTATGCGGCGATGATCGAGGAGCTCGACGGGCTCGTTGACCGGGTCGTGGCGGCCATCGAGCGGAGGGGCGAGACCGACCGCACGATGATCATCTTCACCTCGGATAACGGCGGCTTGTTCCGCCGGTATGACTATCAGCCCGAAGCCGATGACGAGGTTACCTCGAATGCGCCGCTCCGTGGTGAAAAGGGCCAACTCTATGAAGGCGGCATCCGGGTGCCGCTGATCGTGCGTTATCCACCCCTGGTGCCGACGGGCACAACGAGCAATGCCGTCGCCATCAGCTATGACTTTCACCCAACCATCGCCGCCATCACCGCCGCCACCTTGCCGGCCAACCAGACGATCGACGGGGTCAGTCTGCTCCCGGTCCTCCAGCAGCCGGCGGCTGCACTCAACCGCGTAGCCGTACACTTTCACTTCCCCCACTACCACCATCACCGTCCCGCCTCGGCCATCCGCGAGGCCAACTGGAAGCTGATCGAGTACCTTGACAACACCGACGAGGTTGAGCTGTACGATCTGGCGAAAGATCTGGGCGAACAAGACAATCTCGCCCCGGAGAAGCCAGGCCGCGTCGCCGATCTCAGGCAGAAACTCGCCATCTGGCGGAATCAGGTCGGTGCGCGGCTTCCGATCATCAACCCGTTCTTCGACCCTGCGCGCATGGCAGACTGGTACAGCCTGCGAAATGCTACGCCAATCGACAGCAAGGCTCGCAAACGATTCCCACCAACTGAGCGCGACTGAGGCTCGAGAGCAACCAGCGGGGGCGGGTGCTCACTGGCAATGCCGGTCCCGCGTTTCTATCAGTGCTGGCCGAGTTCATCGAGGGCATCTCCTGCCATGCTCGCCTCGCCAGTCGCCATCAGCAACGCAATCTCATCAAGCCTCGCGGGGTCGGCAGCTGCCGCGCGGCGGGCCTCATAGAGCCGATAAGGGAGCTCGAGGTCAGCAGCCGTGAAGCCCGAATCGGTCGCAATCAGTGCTTGAACCGTCTCAAGGTCGCGAAGCCCGAACTCCTGGCTTGGCTCAATCATCGTGCCCTCACCCCAATCATTCCACGTGGCAAGTTGAATAATGCTGGCCCGTGAGGCCAGCGCCTGCCTGAGCATCTGACGGAACGAGCGGCCCTGATCGTCGGCAAGTCGTCCGTAACTATCGCTCACCCCAGCCTCGGCATAGATATCGACGAATCGCGGATAGGCCACGGGAATTGCTGCTGGCCACTCGTGCATCGTTTGCTGGAACCGCCTCATCGTCCCGACTGGATCAGCCGGAACCGGCCAGTCAAAGCCACCGATCGCCCCCGGCCGACGCTGGCTCTGACTGAAATAGGCAACCGGAAAACTGAGTTGCTCGATGCACTGAGACCATTCCTCGGTCGTCAAGCCGTCATGACCGAAAGAGAGCACCACCGGCCGCCCCTCATGGAGCAGATAGCTAGCTGACTTGAACCAGTACTTGCCAAGCCATTCGATTTCACCTGTCGCGTGAGCAACCCGGCCTGACACAGCGAGCCGCCCCGCCTCAACGAGGGCCGGAATCGTCTGGTCCTCGTAACAGATGACAAACTTCATGCCGAGCCGCTCTGCCTGCTCAAGCAGACGGGTGGTATTGTGATGCAACACCGCATAATCCCGAAAATCAGTCAGGCCGTACCAGTCGACAATGACACCATCGATGCCTGCCAGCCGCATCGATAGCAGGTGATACTCAAGCACGGCGACATCACCCGAATCATAGGGCCCGATGCGGGGATAGAAGTGCGATGCTATTGACCGTCGACCAGCAGAATCGACCCGTTCGGGATCGAAGTGATTCATTGTCCAGTGCCAACCCCACTGCGGGCTCTGCGGCTTGGCTGCAAACCAGGGCATGTAGTGGGCAAGGACAACAGGCTGCCCATCGTCTCGCGGCCCAGCAAAGGCTGGCCCGAAGGCCGCGTGGACCAGCATGATTGCGAAAAGTACCAGGCGACCAGACATAGATTTATTCACCAATCTTCGAGTCATCCCACCGGTATTGGCGAAGCGGACAATGAGTCCCTAACGAAGCCGTTTGCAGGACCCGCGACAACTGTTGCTAGCGGTTCACCAAACGAACTTGTCACTCCCAACCACATCTTGATATCACGTTGAGATGAAAGACACCATCGAATGTGACGGCCGTTTCCCACACATCATCACCGAACGACAGGACGACGTTTGCCGGAGGCTCTTCTTCGCCGTCTGCTTCTGCACGGTTCTATCACCGGCAGCGGTGGCGATCGAGCCGGGCATGCCCAACCCGCCGGCCCGGCCGACCCGGGTGCGGTGCGGGCTGATGATTCTCGACGTGGTCGGTGTCAACGATGTGGATGAAACCTTTGAGGCCGAAATTGCCCTCGTCGCCAGCTGGGACGACCCCCGACTGGCGTTCGACCCTGAGACCGAGGGGACCGACCAGAAGATCTATCAGGGTGACTTTCAGTTTGCCGAAATTTTCACCGGCTGGTGGCCCCAATTGCTGATCATCAATCAGGTCGGCCGCGGTGACACCAACGCCATCAAGATTGAGGTCAATCCGGACGGTCGGGTGACGTACCTCGAGCAGCGGAACGTGCTGCTGGAAACTCCGATGTCGCTCTACGACTATCCGTTCGACACCCAGCGGCTGCGAGCCCTCATGGTGCCCTTCGGCAACACCAGCGACGAAGTCGTACTCGAGGTGGACCAGCGGTATAGCCAGGCCACCAACGACTACGTCCGGCGAGAGCAAGGGGTTAACGTCGCCGGCTGGAATCTTCAGTGCCTCGACATGGCCGCCGACGAAACCGAACTGAATCTCGGTGGCTCGTCATCTACCTTCTCCCGAATCGTGACCACGATCACGCTCAAGCGGCGCAGCGGGCAGATCCTCTGGGATATTCTCTTTCCACTGCTGGTGCTCGTCTCGATGGTCTGGTCAATCTTCTGGCTCGACTGCGACTCGCTCTCCGACCGGCTGAACATCTCGTTTATCGGCGTGCTGACGATCGTTGCCTACCAGTTCGTGCTTGGCTCATTCCTGATCACGACCGCGACCATCCTCCAGAGCCTCTTCCTCGGCAGCCTTATTCGCCACGGCCGGCGAGAACTGGCGGAGCGGATCGACCGCGACTGCCGCTGGATTTTCCCGCTCTGCTACGTCCTGATGATCGCGGGCCAGTTCACCTTTTACATCCTTTTCTAGCTTCGCGATTGAGTGCTGTTCGGCTCAGAGAATTGATACGTATTAAGCGTGCTGAAGACCCTGGGTAGTCCCGCGCGAGTTTTGATGGTGCACTGAGCGAGACCGAATTCCTTGAAGCCCGAGGCGCGAGCCGAGGGAATAGGGTTCTTGGTCCCAAAAAGCGGTTTCCCTCAGCTTGCGCTTCGGGCTTCGAAGCATGGGCTTTTTCTGCCGGTATTCTGCGAATCCGCACCATCAGAGACCGCAAGCAAGGGGATACGTGGGGGTCATAGGGTGCCAATTCGGTTGATCGCACGGATTTTGTGTCGAACCGTATCTGCATGCGGCGGGAATTGCCGCCGCCCCGTTGGTAGAATATGGGGGTTATGCGGCTGCCGGTGTCCTCCGCCCTCCGGTGCTGCCGATATCTCGAGCAGTGGCGCGGGGGCGTAGGCGTAGGGAGCCAGACATGCGGAAGCCGGTTGTGATTTTTGCTGTCCTGATGGCGTATGCGGTCTGCCGCACCAGTCTGGCCGAGGACCCGGCAGTAGCCGCCGCCTACGGTGCGGGTGTCCACGGCTACTACGCTGGGAACTTTCAGCAGAGCCACGACACACTTAGCCGCGTGGTGGCCGTCCCTGCGGCTGGGCCGTCGTGATGAGGCAATCGCCGATTTCTCGGAAGGGGCCAACTTGGAAGCCGCGGGCTGGAGCATCCGCACGGTCTCCCGCAGCCTGGAACGGGTGCAGGGCCCTGACCGGCTGCTGCTGGAACGGTCGCGAAGCAGAGCTCGCCTGGCCATCGCCCAGGGCCAGCGGCCTACGGGGAGCACGATGCGGTCAACCGGAGCCGACCTGAGCGGGCCGCGATATTCGGGCATTGGCGGCAGCCAAAGTTCAGTGACAGAAAAAATACTGGGGCCGGCCGCATCAGCAGCGGCTACCGCGACAGATTCAAAAGAGACCATGGACGTACCAGAGCCATCAGTTGGGCCAAAGGCCGTTCAAGAGCCTGCGGCCAAACCTGGCCCGGTCAGCGACAGCCTGAACTCCAGTCGTCGGGGCCGCAGTGACACTCA
>RFVE01000136.1 GCA_009922585.1 Planctomycetia bacterium | reverse complement strand
TTTGGTTGGTGGACTTTTGGGATGTCACTGTCGGCTGACGGTCAGGTGCATTATTTTGCCAGTCCCGGAGTAGACAACCTCACCGCGGCTGACCACCTCACCAGTCAATATCCCTACGGGTTTCGTGCTGAACGACTCAACTCGTTTTTCTTCAATATCTGCAATCTGGACAATGGCCAGACTTGGTCAACGCCGTTCGTGATCGATGACCCATCGGTCTATGTGGTGCATTCCACTCGGGTCGAGCAACTTGTCGATCGTCGCGAGGCTTACGAGCAGCGACGATACCGCCGCCGATCAGCTGGTCGCAGCCGCAGCGTACGGTAATGAGCAGCCCGGTCGGTTTCGCAAGTAGCCGTGCATTATTCCCCGCGAGCATACCGTGGCCGGTTTTCCGCAGGCAGCTAGCTGTCCGTGGAAAAAGCCATCCATGGCCTTTTCCCACTCGGGCAACACCCGAAAACGCCGAGGGTTTCCGGGGTTGCCAAGCGCCGCATCCTGCGGCGGCAGGCTTTATCCACAGTCTGCTAGCCCCGCAGGACGCCGCCGGTCGCGTTGGTGCAGGCTGTCACCATGTTGGCAACGAGAGTGTTGGCCTGATCTGCGGAGAGGGTCGCCTCGTGACTGCGTAGCCGCAATGAAACCACAATGCTTTTTTTCTCGGGACCAAGCCGTTCGGCATCCCGCCAGATGTCACCGAGCCGGACTGTTTCGAGTTCACGACAGCCGACCGATTCGATTGCGGCAACAACAGCGGCCCAGGGCACTGATTCGTCAACCACCAGATTGATGTCACGGTCAATTGCGGGCAGGCCGCTCAGGGGCAGCCGTTCCTGATCGGTATTTGCCAGAAATTCCAGCCCGTCGAGTCGCAGCTCGATTGCCGCCACCGGAACGGCCAGCCCATGCTCATCACATAACGGGCCAGCGAGCTCACCAACGACGCCAATTCGTCGGTTTGGACAATCGGGTCGACACAGGACGATCTCAGCCACCCGGCCGGCGGCAAAGAGCTCGCTCTTCAGCGGACGGTAACCGACAACCGCTTGAGTTGTCCTGATGAGATCGTCACCCAACGCCGCAGCAGGAGACTCTGGCAATCCAATTCGTCGCATGACGGCGGCAGCGAGTCCCTTGGCCCGAAAGAAATCACCCCCTGTTACTGCGGCCAGCAAAAGTGGCTCATCCACCGGAGATTCACTAGCTCCCGCAGCATCTGCCCGTTGAATATAGGCCCGGGCTACTTCAAACAGGTCGCCGTGGGTTGCCCCTGCCGCCAGACTGCCAGACCGAGCCTCGGCGAGGCTCGGAAGGAGCGTCCGCCGCAGCCGATCCGCGCCCCGCACGAGTGGTGGTCGACAGACCAGCGATGCGGCGGTCCCCCAAGGGCTACCCCAGATCTCAAGTGGCTCACCGACGACACTGCGGGTCATTGCTTCGCAGAAGCCCGCCGCAACGCAGACCTCGGCGGCCATGCGGACCAGCCGTTCCCGGGCCGACCGCTGCACCGGACGGGCCGCAATCGGCACATTTTCCGGAACGCGGTCGTAACCCTCGATACGGGCAATCTCCTCAACCAAATCGATCTCCCGCCAGCAGTCGCGACGCCATGTCGGGGCCAGCCAGTGCGACTCGTGTTCGCCTGCATCTTGTTCAACAAAACCGAGGGCTTGCAGGATCTCGCGTTGGCGTTGACGGGGAATCTCCACGCCCAGCACTTCCCCCAGGCGCTCGGGCCGCAGCCGAATCGTGGCCGGACGGCAAGCCAGTTGGCCCGCCTCGATGACCGGACCGTCAAGATGCCCGCCGGCCAGTTCCAGCATCATGGTGGCCGCTCGCCGGCTTGCCCAGCCGACTGCCGCTGGGTCCGGTCCACGCTCGAACCGGTAGGATGAAGGACTGCCCAAAACCAGGCGACGGGCGGCCGTTCGGACAGGCAACGGTGCGAACTGAGCCGACTCGAGCAGCACATCGGTGGTCGCTGCGGTGATCTCAGTGTTGGCCCCGCCCATCACGCCGGCGAGTGCCACTGGCCGCTGCTCGTCGGCAATCACGCACATCTCATCGGTGAGTTCGTACTGCTTGTGGTTGATTGCAAAAAACGGCTCACCAGCCCGGGCACGGCGGACAACGATTTGCCGACCTGCAAGACGAGCAAGGTCAAAGGCGTGCAGCGGCTGACCGCACTCGAGCATGACATAATTTGTAATGTCGACGACGTTGTTGACACTGGTGATGCCGACTGTTGCCAGACGCCGGACGAGCCAGTCCGGGCTGGGGCCGATTGTCACCCCCCGGAGGACTCGAGCGGAATAGTACGGGCAGATGTCTCCCGCCTCAATTTCGACTGATACCGCTTGCTCCGCGTTTGATTCGGGAAGTTCAACCGTGGGAATCCTCAGTGGCCGGTTGGCAAGAACCGCAACTTCCCGAGCCACGCCGACATGACCGAGACAATCGGGTCTGTTGCTGGTGACTTCGAGGTCTACCGCCTTGTCAACTCCGACCGTCTCGGTCGACTCGTGGTTGAGCCCTGCAAGCAGAAGTCGTTCAGTCAATTCATCGACCGGTGGCAGGTCGACATATTCCGCAAGCCAATCGAGCGAGACGATCATGCCTGCCCCCGATCGCTGAACTGTTCCAGGAAGCGAACATCGTTGCGGTAGAAGTCCCGAATGTCAGCGACTCCGAACCGGCGGGCAGCAATTCGCTCGACCCCAAGCCCAAAGGCAAACCCACTGACGGTTTCGGGGTCGTAACCGACCGCCTCGAGTACCGCCGGGTCAACCATGCCAGCTCCTCCCATCTCGATCCAACGACCATTCCACTCCATGTCAACTTCCACGCTTGGTTCAGTGAAGGGAAAGAAGGATGGCCGAAACCGCACATGGACATCGCCGCCAAGAAAGCTAGAGGCAAAGCTCCGCAGCACACTCTTGAGGTGGGCCATGGTGATCCCCGGTTCGACCAGCAAACCCTCCACCTGGTGGAACATCGGATAATGCGTTGCATCAGCCGTGTCAGGCCTGTAAACCCGGCCAAGCGAGACGATTCGAAGCGGCGGGTCGCGCTCTTCCATCACGCGAATCTGCACGGTGCTAGTTTGCGACCGCAGCAACAACGGCTCAGCGTGAGAAGCAACTGATAAATAAAAGTTGTCGAGTGGATCCCTGGCGGGATGCTCGGCTGGAATGGCGAGTGCCTCGAAGTTGTGCCACTGATCTTCGACTTCCGGGCCCTCAACCACCTCGAAGCCAAGGTGGCTCATGATGGCTGCAACCCGACGGATTGTCTGGGTGAGTGGATGCACCCGACCAAGGCGAATCGAGTCGCCGGGTAGCGTTACATCGATCGCGGTGGTCCGGTGGGCGTCAATCGGTGCGCTGACCCGCTCGTGGGCGGCAGCGAACAGTGCGTCCACTTCCTGCTTGACGGCATTGAAGTGCCGGCCACCTGCAGGCTTGTCAGCCTTTGCGAGTTGCCCTAATCCCCGCTGAGCGGTTTTGAGTCGGCCGCTTTTGGCTCCAAGAAATGCAACCCTCGCTGATTCAAGTGCGGCAGCATCGGTGGCCTCAGCAAGCATCCGCTCAGCCCCGACGCGCAACTCATTGAGTTCGGCAACGAAGGTTTCGAGCGAAAGGTGCGTCACAAGCGGCGAACCGATCCAGAGGGTGCCTCAGAAAACCACCCAGTCAGCTGACAGCTGGTTCTGCCAAGCCAAGTCCTTCACGAACCCGGGCAGCAACCGCATCAAATCCGGTAGGGTCTAGGACAGCCATTTCCGCCAGCGTCCGACGATCAAGTTCGCAACCGATCTTTTCCAGGCCAGCAATGAACTGGCTATAACGCAGGCCCCGCTCACGGCAGGCCGCATTGATGCGGATGATCCAGAGACGACGGAAGTCACGTTTCCGGCGACGGCGGTCGCGATGGGCGAAAACACCCGCCCTGATCACAGACTCCTTCGCTGTTCGCAGCAAGCGACTGCGGCCCCCAACCGAGCCTTTCACCCGCTTGAACAGCCTTTTCTTGGCCCGCAATCGGGGGACAGCATTTTTCGTACGCATCGTATCCTCGTTTTTTTTGGCTCGGGCTTAGTCTGTTGAACGGTGGCTTTGGTTCGGCTGGCCTTCTCAGGGTAGTCGTCGGTTGTGATTAAACACCGCAGGGCACGCATTGCAAGCGGCGGTGCCTCTGGCAGTCGGAATGCTCAATAACTGTAAGAGCCGAGCGCTTCCACGATATTCGAGGTATCTGACTTGGCGAGCACTCCCGTGCCGCGTAGGTTTCGCTTCCGCTTCGCCGAAAGCCGAACTTGAAGGTGGCTCGTGCCGCTGCGGCGGTGCTTGACCTTGCCGTTGGCGGTCATTCGGAAACGCTTTTTTGTTCCCTTGTGAGTCTTTTGCTTTGGCATGATTTGCTCCTGTTTCTGTTTCAATTTCGTCCCAAGGTCGGCAATGGCACGATAAAGCAGACCCCACTCGCCGCTAACGGGGGGCCAGCGTGCAGATCAGCCGACGACCAGTCTGCTGGGGCGTTGATTCAACTTTACTGATGTCCTCAAGTTGTTCGATCACCTGTCGCATGATTCGCTGCCCCTCGTCAATGTGAGCCATTTCACGACCGCGAAAGATTACCGACACCGTCACCTTATCCTTGTGAGAGAGAAAGCCTCGGGCCTGATTGATCTTGAATTCGATGTCGTGTTCGCCGGTTTTGGGCCGAAGCCGAATCTCCTTAAGTTTGGTCTGATGAACGTGGGTTTTGTGTTGTTTCTTCTTCTGTTGATACTTGAATTTGCCGAAATCCATGATTCGGCAAACAGGCGGTCGTTCGTTGGGGGCGACCTCCACAAGATCAAGCCCATTGGACTGAGCGCGGGCCAGCGCCTCGTCGGTTGGAATGATCCCCAGTTGCTCGCCATCGGCGGTGATCACTCGAACCGGTGAGATCCGGATCTGCTCGTTGATGCGGTGCTGTTTCTCGATGGCCAGACGCTCCAAAGCCGCAAAGGCTATCGCCGGGAGGCTTGACTCATCGACAGACCTTCCACCACGGCTCAGCTCCTTCTTTCGCCACACCAGTCGGCATCAACCAAAGGCCGATGCCAGCCGACCGGGGGCACCCCCGACGATCGTTGGCGAAGATCGTTAGTATTTCAGCGAAGGTGGGGGGCAGTCAAGCGGTCAGCGACTTTATTCGTCGGATTTCTGCTTTGCGGGCTGTTAGTCCGTTCGGGGGTCCCGTCGGCAGTCCGATGTCTCGGTGATCACAAAGCCATCCACGAACAGCCGGTCTGCCTCGCCGAACCGCTCGTGTTGGCCAGACTCAACCATGAATGAAAGGGTCGCCTGGGAACCGTTCCCGGTGGCCAGATGATAGTGAATCCAACGAAATGGCAGGCCATCGGCCTCTCCGTCGGAGGCCACCCGCAAGATGCGTGTGCCGTTGCTTCGCTTCGACTCGGTCGCCTCGACGAGATGATTGAACTGACCGGCGAGTGAGTGTTCGATGTCTTCTTGAAAGGACGCCAGGCTGGGGGCCTCAGCGGTGGGTGGAAGCGGAATAATGCTGACCTGGCCGAGAAGGTGTCCATGATCAACAAGACGAAGCACTGTCTGGTCGGACTGCTGCTCAATTATTCGCCAACCGTCATCATGCACCAGGTTGAATCGACCGTGAGGGTCAGCCAGCCAGAGTTTTCCGGGCCTGCCCGGCCCACGCCTAGGAATCTCTCGGTGAGCACGAGCGGTTGGAGGGGCCTGCTGAGACAACTGTTCAGCGTTGAGTTGGCGGCAGGTCTGTTCCACCGTGGCCTCAATATCGAGGCCGGGAGTGACATAGCCGGCCTGCCGCCGTTCATGCATCTTGCACTGAAGAGAAACAAGCCCGGGCAGGGTCGTGGCGGTGACATTCCACCGATACGATGCGGTCATTTCGATCTCGGTGGGCACGCCATCGACGCCACCACGCAAGCTGCCCGTGAGGCCGATGAGGAGGTGGTTTGCCGAAAGTTTTTCGACAGTGGCGGTGATCACGCCTGCGGTGACGGTGTCAATGCAGAGGAGCTCAGCGAGGCCAGCGCTTGTGAGTGTCCACGTTGTCCCTTCCGCGACAGTAGGCGGAGGCTTGAGAACGCTGTGCCAAGCAGCGTCGAAAGGCAGCGAGACAAGGTCTCGTTCTTCGCGGGTGACGAAACCGTCAGGAAGCCAGAAACAAAGTCCATCAGCCGTCGTCGCGGTCAATAACGTGCTGGCTTCGGGTGGTAGCGTGCTACGAACAGTTGAGCCATCAATCCGCAAACGGGCCTCCGCCTCACTGTAATGCCGAAGGGCGGTCTGCTCGGCCCCACCAGTGGAACCGGCATCTACTGGTTGCTCGGTGTAGCGGAGGGTCGCGTCGGCGGCGACCGCATGCTCCACCACGTCAATCATTCCGGCCGCCGTTTCAGCCACTTTTTCGTCGGTTGTGAGGTTCGCGGCCACCGTCGCCCGCAGGGTGCCGCTGGCGGTGAAGCGAGTGAGTACCTCCCGCCCCACGTTCCGGGCGGTGGGGGGGGTGTCAGCCGCTTTCACAGCCACCGCTGCAAGCAGTGCAACTCCAAGGGCTCCGCTGGCCGCTCGGGCAAGCTTTCCGGAGAGAAGGACCGAAAGATTTCTGGTTTTCCGACGTCCGCGAATCATTTGTTCTCCCTGCAAACAATTCCTGCTTCACCACGAATGTCGATGCCATCGACAGAGACAAGGATTCTGCCGCAGACAATCTTTCCCCAACCCTGCAAGTCCACCAGTCCTGCCTCACAAGCTGTCTCAAAAAGGACAGCTGGTGGAAGGACAGCTG
>RFVE01000135.1 GCA_009922585.1 Planctomycetia bacterium | reverse complement strand
GCCGTCCCCGGTCGCTGCCAGCGCTGCCGCGATCGCTTTGCTCGTCGGCTCGTTGACAGCTGTCATCTCAACTGGCTGCTTGCCCGCCACCAACCAGACAGCCGCAACATCGCCAGACGAGGTGGGCGCTGGCGTTCCGGTGACAAAATAGGGACTGGCAGCAGCCAATACCGCAGCGGCCAGCACCACCATTCGCAAGGCAAGAATCAGCCAGCCAACGGGAACCGCCTGGACGCTGGTCGACCGCGCTGCCTCACGCAGCAACTGCAGGCCGCCAAAGGCAATCCGAGGAAGCCTGCGCCGGGTCAGGCCCGTGAGCAGCAGGGGGATACCGGCCGCCGCAAGCCAGAACAGGAGGAGCGGTGCATCAAATCCGATGGTCAGCCCAACGGGCAGGAACGGGCTCATGATGCCCTGCCATCACCAAGCCGCTCGGCCAGCAGCCGGTCAACAATCTCGTCGGCGGTGATTCCATCGACCGCTGCGGTCAGCGAGAGCACCAACCGATGCCGCAACACGGGAACTGCGGCCCGCTGCAGATCCTCGACGCCGACACAGGGCCTGCCGTCGAGCCCTGCCAGTGCCTTGGCGACCAGCACGAGGGCCTGCGCGGCCCGGGGACCGCCGCCATAGTCAATCAACTGCCCCACCCAGTCGGGAGCCAGCGGGTCACCCGGACGACTCGCCCGCACAAGCATGATCGCCTGCTCAAGCACCGGTTCAGCGACGGGAATCTGTCGGACCGTCAAGCGGCACGTAGCCAGCGTGTTCCGATCGATCACCTGGCTGACCGTCGCGGCAGCCGGACCGGTCGTCCGACGGACCAGCTCAACCTCTTCTTCCCGCGATGGATAGCCGATCTGGACCAGCATCAGGAATCGGTCGAGCTGTCCCTCGGGCAACGGATACGTGCCTTCCTGCTCAATCGGGTTGCGGGTTGCCAACACATAGAACGGATCGGGCAGCAGGTGGCGGTTGCCGCCGACGGTCACCTGCCCCTCCTGCATCGCCTCGAGCAGGGCGGCCTGGGTCTTCGGAGGTGCCCTGTTGATCTCGTCGGCCAGCAGAACGTTGTGAAAGACCGGGCCGGGCAAAAACTCCAGCCGACGTCCTTCGCCAGCAGGTCGTTCGACCAGCAGATCAGTTCCCAGGATGTCGGCCGGCAGAATATCGGGCGTAAACTGCAGACGTCCAAAGTCGAGATCAGTCGCCGCAGCGAGTGACTTCACGATCAGGGTCTTGGCCAACCCCGGCACGCCTTCCAGCAGGCAGTGGCCGCCACAGAGCAGCCCGGCCAGCAGCTCATCAATGACCTGCCGCTGCCCGACGACAACCGGCGCGACAGCCTCCCGCACGTCGCAGCCAAGGCGGCGAACGGTCGCGAGAGCGATGGCGGCCCGCTCAGGGTCCACCAACGAAGGGGTGCTGGGCATGATCGTTCCCTCTGTCAGGACGGATCCGATTGTACCGTGTCCGGCTCCTCGACAGCCGGCTCGAGACACCAGAGCCCCTCCCCCACATTGACAACCAGCCGCCGAGAGCCAGCCATCCTGTCAGCGACCGGTGGTTCGACTGGTGGCTCGGTAATGATTTCGGTCAGCCGACAGACTGCCCTCAGGACGGGAGCTGAGGCGTCGGTGGCGGAGTCTTTGACCGGCAGTCGGCAGACCAGCAGCCATCGCGCGGGCTCAGCCGGTGACCGGGAGACCGGCCAGAGCACATGCCCCCCGCGAACCAGCGGCGGTCCGTATGCCGGCTCGTCAGCAGCCTTCACAAGCCCGACAACTGTCGGTCGGCAAGCCGCTGACGCGTTTCCACTGAGCAGGCTCAGCCGATCGATCTCGGGTAGCCCCGGACCACCGGCTGTCGGTCGTCGCAGCACAACCAACGCATCGCCAGTGGCCGCAAGGGCATCGATGACACCCTCGGAAGCGGTAGCGGCAGCCATTGCCGGCAGCATCACCCGCCAGCATTCGTTGCCCGTGTCAGCGGTTAGTGCCACCAGCTCGCCACCCGGCGGGGCAACTACCACCAGGTGCTGCACGGAGGCCACGAGCACCGGGCTCTGGAGATGCTTTTCAAAGCCCGCCGCAAGTGGCCACGAACGACGCCATCGCAGCCCGCCATCGACAGCCGCCAGACTGATCAGTTCCAAGGTTCCGGCAGCCGGATCGGGCCAGGCCACGTAACAGGCCGATGCCGTCGCCGTCAGTCCCGCAGCAGGCAGCGGCAGGCCGGAGGGAAGCTCGCACGTCCAAGCCAGCCGTCCCTCGGCGGCCGGAGCGAGATCGAGTACAGCCAGCAACGGCCCAAGACCTGATCCGGCCAGCGGACGATCGACCAGGCCAATCAGTCGGCCGGCAGCAATCGTCACCGGTCCGGGGCGACCGGGCCGCAAGGGAGCGAACTGCATCGCGGGCCGCAGCCGTGGAAAGAGCGGCCCCCCTCCTCCCGGACTATCGCCCCAGACAGGCTGGCCGGTTGCCAGACTCACCAGGTGGAGCCCATGCTGGCTGCCCAGGGCCACCATTCGGTTGGCCTGGGCACTGGTGATGCCAGCCTCCGGGCGATCCCACACCAACCGCCAGCGATCGGCCTGCTCAATCCAGGCCGTTCGCCCGCGGTTGGCCTCGTCGACTGCCCTAACCGCTTCAGCGACCGCTCGGCGGGCTGCCTCGGTGTCGGCGACCTGCCGGGCCTGGCTGAACCATCCCTGCTCGAGCAGCTGTTCCCAACCTGCAGCAGGGTTCCCTTCCGCGGCAATGAGCGGACCCAGCCAGAGCAGGCCAGCCGGCACCATCGATACAAACGTTCGGAAGCGGGAGAGGGGCTGCAAAAAGGTATCTCGAGGCGAATGGAGAGCGGTTGTCGGCCGCATCCTCGGACGGCAGATTTTCCAACAGTATGCTAGTCGATAGTGTTTGCTGAAATGTGATTTCCCGCCCACCGTTCGTTCCACCGCATGGCCGCAGTTACCCCCACTGACGAAGACGATCTTTTCCAAGGGTCCACAATGACTTTTGGAGAACATCTGGAGGAGCTTCGGACCTGCCTGATCCGCGGGGCTGTCGGTCTGGTGATCGGCGTCATCATCGGCTTCTTTGTGGCCCGTCCCGTCGTTCATCTGATCGAGGCTCCACTACGGAGGGCCTTGGGTGACTATTACATTAGCCGAGGGCTTGAAGCCTTTGACGCCTGGCGGCCCCGACGAGAGGGAGGCCCTGGCCTCCCCTACTCCCGAGCCGAAGTGGTCGATGCCGTCGAACGGCATGGTTTGTCGTTCGACCTTCGGGAGGTTCATCCCGGCCGACTTCCCGGTGGTCAGGAGTCACCATTTGACGAGAAAGAGTTTGATCTTGATGCCCTTGAGCCAATCCTCTTGTGGCAGCCGCTGGCCCGGGACAGCCGGGTCAGCATCACCACCCTCAGTGCCCAGGAGGCTTTTGGCATCTACGTCAAGGCGGCATTACTCGTCGGCTTCGTGCTGGCTGGTCCCTGGATTCTCTACCAGCTCTGGACCTTCGTCGCCGCCGGGCTCTACCCGCATGAGAAGCGGTTGGTGCATCTGTTCCTGCCGGTGAGTACCGGCCTGTTTCTCGCCGGGGTTGGCCTCGCCTTTTTCTTCGTCTTTGATTTCGTACTCGCCTACCTGCTCGCCTTCAACGAGTGGCTAGGGCTCGATCCCGATCCCCGCATCAGCGAGTGGCTGGGATTCGTGCTGATTCTTCCGATCGGTTTCGGCCTCGGTTTCCAACTGCCGCTGGTCATGGTCTTTCTGGATCGACTGGGCATCGTTGAAGCCGAAACCTTCACCAGCCAGTGGCGAATGGCCCTCGTCGTAATCTGCATCGCGGCCGCCATTCTGACCCCGGCCGACCCCTACAGCATGCTCTTTTTGGCGACGCCTTTGGCAGCACTTTACTTTGGCGGCATCGGGCTGTGCCGCTACACGAATGCCAAACAGTAAAAAATGCCGCCCGTGATCGCGGTGGCCAGCAGGTCTGCGGCCGCCCATCGGGCAATGCGGCGATGTTGCGGACTGTGGCTCCCGGGCACCGGCGGCTTGGGAAACCGCAGCAAGGCTTCAATAAAGGCCCAAAGAAGCAGCACCAGGGTCGAGACGGCAAAGATCAAATGGATGCCGAGGGCCACGCCCACCCCCACTGGCCAATAGGAACTTGCCGCCGCCCGCACCCGCCAGTCACTGATCAGTCGAATATCGACTTCAAAGACGATGATTGCGGCCAGCAAGGCCGTCATGATGAAGATCTGCAGCGCCTTGTGGATTTGGTAGCGGCCCCGCCTCACCATCAAAACACTGAGGGCCAACACTGGCAGCAGCGCGAAAAGCCCAACTACCACGACATCCATGCCGAAAGACGCACGGGTGCCGAGAAAGCCGTCGATACCGGGAAGGGCAGCCGTTGCCGCATCACCCGCCGCCATTGCCGCCATCCCAGGTTCTCCAACCATCCAAAACTCTGCCGCAGCGTTGCCGCCAGACCAGCCGTTGTCGCTTCTGACCGTACGATTGTTGGCTGCCCGATTCCAGCCCGGGGCTGCCGGTGCGGCCATTTGCGGCATCGGTGGTATTCGGACTACGATCCCTCCACCACTCGGCCGAGTGGCGAAACTGGCAGACGCACGGGACTTAAAATCCCGTGGAGAGGAATCTCCGTGCGGGTTCGAGCCCCGCCTCGGCCATTTTGAGTTTCCAAAACCGAACTTGCCGTAATTCGGTGGTAGTCGGTATTTCCCTTCCCAGACGGGGCTGGTCACTGGATCGGCCTGATCACTCCGACAGGTCCTTTCCCTCCGAACGGGAGTGGTTCATGGAAGCGGTAGCAGAACAATCGCATTCCCGCAGCGTTCAGGCCAGTGACGACTGCCGACCGGCATTCGCCTCGATTTGGATTCCTTGGCTGGCAGCGCCACTCTTCGCGGTTCTGCCCCTCGCCGGCTGCTGGTTAGCCAGTTGTCTGCAAGCCTCGGACAGCCGGATTGCTCAGCAACACCAGCCTGAGCGATCAGTTGCGACCATCCCGATGGCTTCTTTTGTCGGCATTACCCCACGACGATAACACGCAGGTGGGACAACGCCGCTGCGACAGCAGGTGGAATCGGTCGGTCTGCTCTCCACTCACCGCCGGGTTGCTCCTGCCCGACGAGCCGTCTGCCGAGCCACCAGAAACCTTCGCAGCCCGCTGACGATCCGCTCAGGTGACTGACTGCCTGACGCCATGAAGACGGGCGTCTCGCCATCGTCAGTCACAATGACCTCAACGGCATCGGGCTCGAGGCGGCCACCGAGCAGTAGGTCCAGTGACGCATCGGCCTGCGTTCCATCCTGGTTGGTTGCGGGGAGCGTCGCCACGACAAAGTTCTCTTCCGAGAGAGCGTGAAATTCTGGGTCGTTAACCAGCGTCGCAGAGCGAATGGCAGCCGTCTGCTCCGGGCTACCACTGACCACCAGCAGGATCGGCCGCTTGCTCTTTCGGGCGGTGTCGACTGCCTCGCCAAGGCTGGTGAGGACAGGCTGGCCGGCCTCGGCCACTGCCTGCGGTGCGGGCGTCTTCGCATCGATCCGCTTGATCCAACTGGCTGCCGAGAGCCCCCGATAGCCCTTTTCTTCGGCAACCTTTTCACCAAAAGAGTTGAGCACCAGCACCGACGGGAAGGTCCGGACGCCGTACTTGATGCAGATCCGCGAGCGTTCGCTGCGGACCTCGGGCGTGATGCCTGATTCGGGCAGATCGACCATCAGCAGCACGACATGCTCGTCGGCCCATTGACCGAAGGACGTTGTCGCCAGCACCCTTTCCTCAAGCGTGCGGCAATGCGGACACCAGTCGCTGCCGGTAAACAGGGTGAGCACCGGCTTGCCGGACCTCGTTGACTCGGCCAGAGCCTCGTCATAGCTGGTCAGCCAGCCGTCAGATCCACAAGCGGATGTCGACACAATCATCCCCGCGGCCAAGACAGTCAGCGACACCAGGCGGCCAAAAGTTGACCCAACCGAAACGCTCATCTGCAGATTTCCTCCGTGTCACCAATCCACCCAGACTCTCATCGGGTGGCGAACGCCTCTCTCCAGAGGCCCATCCTTGGGAAACTGATTGAAACGGTAGCAGCGATCGACCGACCTGACAATCATCCAGCACGACGCAGACTGCCCAGATTCGTGCAGTCCGTTATTCGGGTCACTCTCGGCTCAAAAATGAATCGCTTGACCGCGGCTTTCCGGCCCAGGAACGGCTGCGACACCCGCGAGCTAACGCGGGCGGGGGGACAATCAGCGTGACAGATCCCAAAGAGCCCAAAGCAAAAACGCCGCCCACCGTGAGGTGGGCGGCGCCTTCGCCTAGATGGTCAGGAGAATTTCTCCCGATGTGCTGCTGAGACCATGAATGGCCCGGCAGCCGTGGAACTAGAACTGCCAGATCACGTCGCAGCCGCCGTAGAACTGGCCGTACTCGTCAGCACCAGCACCGAAGGGCAGCGTGCCAGGGGCACCCAGATTCGCACCAGCGTCTGGCGAGAACCAGTCGTACCGCAGTTCCGGACGGATGACCATGTTGTTCCCAACCAGATAGTTGAGACCCCAGGTCATCTCCCAGAAGTTGCCGGCAAAGCCTCCAAGGCCGGGCGACCCGTCACGCAGGCCGTAGGCGACCCGGGTGCCGTTGTTGTCGCGGAACCACTCGAACCGGAGACCACCGATCAGGTTGTCGGTGAAGTTCCAGAACATGTACTGGTTCACACCGTACCAGTAGGCCGAGCCCTGCTGCTGACCGATCGTGTTGTAGTAATTCGGATCATTCCCACCAGCGTAGGCCTGATA
>RFVE01000134.1 GCA_009922585.1 Planctomycetia bacterium | reverse complement strand
CCGATCTACACCCTTTCACCAGACGGACGCTTCGGCCTGTCAACCGATTTTCGCCGCATTGATAACCTCCGTCCCGGCTACGGCTATGACGGGTTGGCAGATCCGTTTGTCACCGAACGGGCACCTGAGGAGTCCGGGGTCTGGAGAGTCGATCTTGAGACTGGTCGTGACGAACTGATTCTCTCACTTGCCGAAGTGGCCGCGATTCCCTGGCCTGATGGAGACCGTCACGCCTCCGCCTGGCATTACTTCAACCATCTGCTCGTCAGTCCCGATAGTCAGCGATTCATCGTGCTGCATCGCTACCGACCGGCCTTTGATCCTGAAACCTTGCAGTTTCATGGTGGTTTCGTCACCCGCATGCTGACGGCGGCAATCGACGGCAGTGACCGCTTTATTCTTGATCCCTCCGGTTTCACCTCACATTTCATCTGGAAAGACAACGAAGTTGTCACGATGTGGACGAAGCCCGCCGGCCGACCCGCCGGCTTTTATGACTTTGTTGACAAGACCGACAGGATCAAGCCGGTCGGCTCGGAGAAAATGCCGGTCAATGGGCACAACACCTACCTCCCGGCGCCGTATCAGGACTGGATTCTCAATGATACATACCCAGCCGGCCCGCAGCGTCGGCAGACCGTCTACCTCTACCACATGCCAAGCGGCCGGCGATTCGATCTTGGCCACTTCCCCGCCCCGACCGAGTATCGTGGGGAATGGCGGTGCGACACCCACCCCCGCAGCAGCAATGACGGCACAACGATCGCCATCGATAGTCCACACGCCGGTGGCCGCCAGGTCTATCTGCTCGACATTGCCGAGTTGCTCCAACGGGAAAGCTGACGGCCAGGTCGATGACTGGAATTCATCCTGATTGTTAAGGTGATTCAGCCGTGATGACCGATCATGTGCAACTTCTGCTCGATTCATTCGTCGAACGGCTTGGCCGCGAACTGATCCTGCGGACGGGCACTGCGGCAGACCAGGCGGAACGGCTCTTTCACGCTCCTTTTGTCGTGGTCGCGCATGGGACGGAGATCGATCCAGTGCTGAACTACGGCAATGCCCAGGCCCTTGCTCTTTGGGAAATGAGCTGGGAGGAGTTCACCCAGACACCGTCCAAGCTGACTGCCGAGCCAGTCCACCGGGATGAGCGGTCCCGGCTGCTCGCTCAAACCCGCCAGCATGGCTACGTCGATGACTATTCTGGTATTCGTATCTCAAAGACCGGGCGTCGATTCCGAATCGAACGGGCGATTGTCTGGAACCTCACTGCCGCTGACGGCAGCCACGCTGGGCAGGCAGCCACGTTCGACAATTGGTTGCCGCTGGAGCGATGACCACATATCAACATGGACCACTCCGGACGTCAGTTCTCTCTCTTCTTCCTCTGAAAGACCTCCCCATGCCGAGAAATTTCTGCCTGCTTATTGTTTGGCTTGTAAGCGGTCTCCCTGCTGCCATCACCACCTCAGCCGAAGTGGTGGGATCTTCAGTCTCCCCAAACGTTATCTACATTCTCGCCGATGACCTCGGCTATGGTGATCTTTCCTGTTACGGTCAGGACAAGATCACCACGCCCAACATTGATCGGCTCGCCAGCGAAGGCATGAAGTTTACGGGGCACTATGCCGGTAACACCGTCTGCAGTCCCTCGCGAGCAGTGCTGATGACAGGCGGGGGCTGGGCATCACCAACTCCGAAGGCAGAGGCAATCCGCTGGCCCACGGCTTTGACGAGTTTTATGGCTGGAAAAGTCAAACGATCGCCCACACCTACTACCCCAGTAGCGTCGTCCACAACGGCAGAGAAGTTCCACTGGAGAAGGGCACCTACGTGCACGGCCTCATCATGAAGCAAGCCCGGGACTTCATCCGCCGGAATGCCGCAGCCAACACGCCATTTTTCTGCTACATCCCCACGGCAGTCCCCCATGCCGCCATGCACGCCCCCAAGAAACTCCACGAAAAGTGGCGGAAAAAACTGCCCCAGTTTGACACGAAGATCGGCAAATACGCTGCCGGACCCGATGAACTCTGTCCGGATGTGATCAATCCAATTGCCGGTTTTGCGGCAATGATGGAGCACCTCGACAACGAGGTCGGGACAATCCTCGACCTCCTTGCCGATCTCGACATTGATACAAACACTCTAGTCATGTTCGCCAGCGACAATGGTGCACATCTTGAAGGGGGCCACAACCCAACATTTTGGAACTCTACCGGCGGTCTACGTGGTCATAAACGTGACATGCATGAGGGTGGTATTCGATCACCGCTACTCGCCCGCTGGCCGGGAACGATCAGAGCCGGTTCCACCAGCGACCACCTCAGCGGCTTCTGGGACGTCCTACCAACCATGGCCGAAATTACTGGTCAGCCGAGCAGCATGACTATCTCTACTGGGAGTTCCACAAGCGGGCGACACCGTTCTCCAAAGCAGCCCGGGTCGGTCAATGGAAGGCTTACCAGGAAAAAGACCGACCGCTCGAACTTTTTGATTTGGCAGCTGATCCCTTCGAACAGCAAGACCTTGCCGCCAAAAATCCCGAACTCGTTGCCCGCATGAAGGCAATCTTTGGAGAGGCCCATCGCCCACTCGCAGACAGTCGCTGATCATCGGCTCGCGTTCCAGTCGAGCTTGTCTCTTCAGCTGAACCAGAATGGGACCCGCTCGTGGAATTCGTCACACATCGAGGTTCCGCACATCGAGGGCATGCCGCTCGATGAACTCGCGTCGGGGCTCCACTTTTTCGCCCATCAACACGCGGAAGAGGTCGTCGGCGGCTGCAGCGTCGTCCATCGACACCCGCAGTAGCGTCCGATTGGCTGGGTCGAGGGTCGTTTCACGAAGTTCCTCTGCATTCATTTCACCAAGGCCCTTAAAGCGGGTGATCGCTAGGCCCTTTTCACCGGCTCGCCGGACGGCTGCGAGCAATCCGCGGAGATCCTCCAGACCGATCTCATTCTCGCCACGCCTAAGGACATACCGCGGCTCCTCAGTACCGGTGCGGTCTTCAGGCAACAGGGCCTCGATACCAAAACCTGCTGTCTCAAGCGCTTTCAGTCCGGCATTGATGCTCCGCACCTCGTGCAATTCGATGACGATCAGCTGTTCGCCTGGAGTGTCGGACTCGGCAGCTCCACCACCGCCCGGTTTGTTCTCGTCTGCCTTCCCGGTTGCTAACTCACCTCCCGTCTCCTGCTCTTTGCCATCAACAAAACTCTCTAAGTCCTCACGATTGGCAAACCAGTGCTCTTCGACTCCGAAGAAGACATGGTACAGCGGCAGTTTGCCGCTGGTTGCATCCCGGCGAGCGGCATGATCTCGCAGACTGATGCCGCGGCGTTCCAGTGCCAGCAGGGCATCCTCAAGACCAGCCAGCGTCTGGCAGAGTGTTTTCATTTCATCTCCTGCTATTTCACGGCCGTCACCAGGCAGGAACACCCCTTCACCAAGCCCCTGATCGAGCAGCTGGTTCTTCATCTCTTCTTCGGTCTGGACGTAATAGACATGCTTTTTGCTCCGCACCCGGAACAGTGGAGGCTGGGCCACGTAGACATGACCGGCTGCCACCAACTGGTACATCTGCCGATAGAAGAAGGTAAGTAAGAGCGTACGAATATGTGAGCCGTCGACATCAGCATCGGTCATGATCACGATCTTGTCGTACCGCCGCTTACCAAGGTCAGCCTCCGGCCCAATCCCAGCCCCAATGGCCGAGATCATGCTGCGAACCTCCTCGTTGGCGAGTACCTTGTCTTCACGACTCTTGTAGGCATTGATGATCTTGCCTCGAAGCGGCAGGATTGCCTGGTATTCACGCAGCCGGCCTCCCTCCGCAGAACCACCAGCCGAATCTCCCTCCACGAGGTAGAGCTCACACTTGGTCATGTCCTTGCTTGTACAGTCGCGGAGTTTGCCGGGCAGACCGCCGCCAGAGAGAGCGCCCTTGCGTTCCCGCAGCAGGGCCTTGGCCTTCTGGGCAGCGGTACGGGCCTCTGCCGCCAGCACACCCTTCTGGGCAATTGCCTTGGCAGTCTTGGGGTGTTCCTCGAGGTACTTTGCCAGAAACTCACCCACAGCAGAGTTGACAATGCTCTCAACCTCACTGTTTCCTAGTTTTGTCTTGGTCTGCCCTTCAAACTGCGGCTCAGGCACCCGCACACTCACCACGGCAGTCAGGCCTTCGCGAATATCGTCACCGGTCGGTGTCAGGTCTTTGTAAATACCCGCCTTCTTTCCGTAGGCGTTGATACTGCGTGTCAGGGCCGAACGAAAACCCGAGACATGCGTGCCCCCTTCGTTGGTCGAGATGTTGTTGACATAGCTATGCAAGTTTTCGGTGAATTCGCCGGTGTACTGCAACGCGATGTCCCAGGTCACACCCTCATTTTCACCGTTCAGTGAGATCACATCTTGGTGGAGGGCATCACTTGACCGATTGAGCCACTCAATGAATTCCTCGACACCCCGCTCATAGAAGAATTCTTCAGTCCGGCCATTCCCGCTGTCGGTGAAAATGATCTTCACACCAGAGTTCAGGAATGCGAGTTCCTGGAGTCTGCGGGCAAGGATGTCACCAGAGAACTTGGTCTGCGGAAAAATCTGCGGGTCAGGCTTGAAGGTCGTCTTCGTCCCGGTACCGGTCGTGGTACCCATCTTGCGAACTGGGCCAGTCGGCTCACCCCGTTGATACTCCTGCTGCCAGAGATGGCCTTCTCGGGATACCTCGACCTCGCACCATTCCGACAGGAAGTTCACTACCGTGACACCAACGCCGTGAAGGCCACCCGAAGTCTGGTAGGCACCTTTTTCAAACTTTCCCCCAAACTTGAGGACCGTCATAACACCTTCGAGCGTCGAAACCTCCCGGTCCATCTCGTCAGAAAGCTGCAAATGAATGTCAGTTGGAATCCCGCGGCCGTCATCCTCTACGGTGACACTACCATCGACGTTGATCGTCACCGTCACCCGCTTGGCATAGCCCGCCATGCACTCGTCGATTGAGTTATCAACCACCTCGTAGACCAGATGGTGCAAGCCGCGGGAGGTGTTGTCACCGATGTACATGCCAAACCGTTCACGAACGTGTTCACGGTCTGAAAGATGCTTCAGATCAGTGCTGGTGTAGCCAGGCTGGATGGAGTCATCAGCAGGCGATGAGGAGGATTCGGCCATGGACAGCTTTCAGCAGAGGAGATGGAGAGAGAAAAGGAAGGATTGGTGAATCAGTGACCGGCATCTATCAGCAGCCGACAACGGATGTCAGTGATGCCCTCGGCTGGCACCAACTTTTGCAGCGCTGAGAGCACCTCGTGCTTGTGAAAACCGAACTCTTGCACTAACGCCGAGTGGCTCACAAAGACCTCGAGTACCCCGCGCCGGACCATACCTGGCTGGGAACTGCCTTGGAGGCTGGCAGGTGCCACTTTTGACCAGGCCTGTTGCAGGGCATCGCTGCCCTGTTGCCGGTCGTAGCCAGTGCGGGCCATCAGCCGAGTGAGCAGGCTGCGGAGCGGACGGGGATCGGACAGAACATCACAGCACCTCCGACTAGTCGGCGGCTAGCGGCATGACGCAGTAGGCATAGCCGTCGTCGGTGCGACAGACACAGGCGCTCTGGCCGTCCGTCAATTCAATGTCGATGCCGGTACCTGGATCAAGCACCCGCAGGAACTCACCGACAAATCGGGGGTCGAGCTTGATTGAGACTGCGTCACCGGTGAACTCAAGCGGCATCTCGACGTGGCTTTGGCCACTTTCAGCCGACTGGCCGGATAGCACGAGCTGGCCCGGCTCAAAGCTAAAGTCGACCCCCTTCGACTGCTCACTCGTCACAATGGCCGCCTGACGCACAGCTGAAAGGAGGGGGCCGGTCACCACCTTGACGGTCACCGCATCAGGTCGCTCCGGGAAGACGTCACGCCACCGGGGAAAGCGACCTTCAACCAGACGGGCTGAGATCGTTGTCGGGCCAGTCTGCATCAGGATATCGCTCCCCTGGACTGCCAGCTTTACGGGTGTCTCGGCATCGCCGAGGCTGCGTTCAATCAATTGCATCGCCCTCGCTGGCACAATCGGCTGGGTCGCGGGTGGCTCACCCCCTTGGACCGTCGCCGGACCCTCCATTTTGGCGAGTCGCCGGCCATCTGTGCCGACGGCAATCACACCCGACTCAGTCAGTTCGATCAGGACACCACCAAGTGCGTAACGGCTTGACTCGTTGTCGGTTGCAAAGACCGTCCGCCGGACAAGTTCTCTGACCAACGGCGTCGCCAGTTCGAAACAGGCATCAGCCGGGAAGGTTGCTACTGAGGGAAATTCAAGTGGATCTTCCGCCGGCAGCCTGAACTGGCTACGAGCCGCCTTCACCACCGTTGCCGTGCCGTCCGACTCGATCTCAAAGCTGGTTCCGGGAGGACTCTCGCGGACGATCGCCATCAGCCGGGCACTCGGCAGCAGCACACTACCCGGCGCGGATGTCTCCACTCCCTCGACTTCGGTTCGGATGCCAATCTCGAGATCTGTCGCCGAGAGCACCGCAGTGGGTCCATCGACATCGAGTTTGACATTGGTGAGAACCGGCTTGGTGGAGCGGGATGGAACAGCGGCCGCCACTGTCTGAAGGGCCGCAAGCAAGGGTTCACGCGTGCAACGCAGATTCATCGGGAGCGATCGTCCACAGGGAAACGGTGTCGGGAATGCCGGTCGTCGGACGGGCAGGTGAGGCCTAAAACCCGCCGGCCCAGCCACTTCTCGGAGATCCGTCAATCTACCCGATTTTGACCCTGTCCGCAGGCCATCAATCGGGGATTTTTCCTCGCTCCCCAAGCCCCTA